>CAJOPO010000203.1 GCA_905236315.1 uncultured Treponema sp. | reverse complement strand
ATTAAAACTAAGGAGCATACAAAAAGAGCAATGCCCTTATAATCAAGCTCCGCTCCAAAGCCCGAAACACTAATCAATATTTTTAAGCCTGCTGTTAGTATTAAAGAAACTACAACAGGTCTAATGACCATAAGGATTTTCTGCATAAACAATGCAGACCTATATTTGTAATAAACAAGCGTAAAAGCAGAAACAATTACTATAGAAGGAATTATGCAGCCTAAGGTAGCTATTACTGCCCCAAAGGCACCAGCAATCCTTATTCCTACAAAGGTAGCAGAGTTTATTGCAATAGGTCCCGGTGTCATCTCCGCAATAGTTATTAAATCTGTAAATTCTGCTATGCTAAGCCATGCATATTTTTCTACCACTTGGCTTTCTATTAAAGGAATAGCCGCATATCCGCCCCCTATGCTAAAAAGCCCCACCTGCATAAAGGCAAGCAGCAACTGAATATATATCATTTTTCTCCCTTCCTTCTGCTTAACAAAAACATTATTATCCCTAAAACAAGTGCACCTAAAATAAGGATTACAACATTCACCTTAAAAACAAAAGCAAAGACTAAAGCCAAAAGCATTATCAAATCATATAAAACAGATTTTTCTTTAAACACATTTAATGCAAGGTCAATGCTTACAGAAAGAATTATGGCAGCCACAGCACATTGCATGCCTTTTAATAAAAAAGAAACGTATAAATTATCACAAATCAAATTATAAATTGCAGAAACCACTGCAATTATTATCATTGGTGGTAATATCGTACCTAATACAGACACTAACATTCCCACAAAGCCGGCAACCTTCCAGCCTACAACAATAGAAACATTTACAGCTATAGCTATAGCTCCTGGAAAAGACTGTGCTAAGGCAATAATATCAAGCATTTCTTCTTCATCAATCCATTTTAATTCATCACAAAACTATTGACACAATCGAAAGGCAATTTACATTATGACAGAAAGACACATGAAGATTTTTGTGGAAGTGTATAACAAACTGAATATGACACATGTAGCAGAGGCCTTAAATATGACGTAGCCTGCTGTTACAAAAGCAATAAAGGATATAGAAGATTTCTATGGCATAAAACTTTTTGAAAGGCTGAATAAAGGACTTTATCCCACAGAAAAAGCGAAAAGCATATACTTCTATGCCTGCACTATACTTTCTACGTATGAACTTATGGAAAAGCAACTTGTAGATAACTCTGTTACAGGTATAGTAAGGCTAGGGACAACAATCGCTCTTGGCACAAAACTTATGCCACTTTTAGCAAAGAGTATAGAAAGTCAAAATGCAGGATGTAAAATTAAAGTAAACATTGCAAATGCAAAAACTATAGAATCTATGCTTTTGTCTAATAGTATTGATTTGGGATTTATTGAAGGACCTGTATTTAATGCAGATTTAAAAAGTAAGTTTTTAGCAGAAGATTTTATTGTTCCCATTGCGCCACCAAACACAACAAATACAAATATGACATTGCAGGACTTTGCTAAATATCCGCTACTTTTTAGGCAGAATGGTAGCATAACAAGGAGCATAACAGAAAGTGTATTCCTAAAAAATGATATAACACCTAATCCCCTATGGGAAAGCGAAAGTTCTCAGGCTATAATAAATGCAGTGCACGAGGGAATTGGCGTTTCAGTTCTTCCACAATTTCTTGTTTCTACAGCTCTGAATGTGGGAGCCGTAAAAGAAATAAAAATAACAAATGCAGTTTTTAAGCGTAAAAGTCATATTGTATGGCACAAGGATAAATATATATCGCCCTTTCTTTCTTCTATTATGGAGAGTGCCACAGATATAACTTTATGTTCGTAAAAATTGCTTATCCTTATCAGGCACGCCAGTTTCATCTGAAACATAGCGTTCTGCTGTCATACGCAAATCATACTTTTCACGAGCTTGGGCTATAAATTGCATCATAGGGGTTTGATGATGACGGTCTATAGCTTCTTGACTAGACCATGAATCTATAAGCAAAATAGTTTCTTCATCATCAAGTGGAACGTAATATTCATAACGAAGATTGCCTTCTTCTGCACGAATCTTTGCCACAGTTCCACTTTCTATCATTTCTTTTGCAAATTTTTTTGCATTACCATTTGTTCCTGTATAACGCAAATTCATAGTAATTGCCATAATTGCCTCCATAAAAACTCAATTAAGAATATATTTTCATTATAAATATGTATAAACAAAATAGCAAGGCAAAAAAAATTCTTTTGATAGACAATTTTGTCTTTTGATGTTAAAGTTAATAATAAACCTGTTCGGAAAGTTTAATTTTTGAACAGGTCTATCATATTAAGGAGAATACTATGGAATTAGCAGGTAGCAAGACAGAAAAAAATCTACAAGAAGCCTTTGCAGGTGAATCACAGGCTCGCAATAAGTATACCTATTTTGCTTCAAAGGCACGCAAAGATGGCTTTGTTCAGATTGCCAATATTTTTGAAGAAACCGCTGCAAATGAAAAAGAACATGCAGAACTATGGTATAAATTGCTTAATGGAGGCATAGGCTCTACAGCAGAAAATCTAAAAGCCGCAGCAGAAGGTGAACATTACGAATGGACAGAGATGTATCCAACCTTTGCAAAAGAAGCTCGTGAGGAAGGTTTTGAAAAAATTGCACAACTATTTGAAGGCGTTGCTGCAATAGAAAAGCACCATGAAGAACGCTATAAGAAATTGCTAGCAAATGTAGAAGGTGGACTTGTATTCTCTAAGGATGGGGACGCTATTTGGCAATGCAGTAACTGTGGGCACATTTGCATTGGTAAAGAAGCACCAAAAGTATGCCCTGTATGCGCTCATGCACAGAGCTACTTCCAGATAGAAGCACAGAACTACTAAATAACTTCCGAAACTAGTTCTGAAATAAAAAAAGCCCTTTTCCCCCGAACACGTGTTGCATGCAACAATATTCGGGGGGGGGGCTTTTATTTACCAACACAGAAATTTGAAAATATACTTTCTAAAATATCGTCAGGAGTAACTTCTCCTGTTACCTCTCCTAATGAATCTAAGGCATCTTCTAAATCTTGAACTATAGCATCTAAACTGTACCCATCGTTTGCAGAAGAAATAGCATGGCTCACCCTTTCATAAGCTTCTTGAACACACTTATGCTGCCTATCAGAACCAACTGCTATATTATTTGATTTTTCGCTTAAAGTAACATTCTCTAATAAAGAACACACTTCTTTTACTAAAGCCGAAATTCCACTCCCCGTTTTAGAAGAAATGCAAACTGCACTATTCCATGCCCCTTTATCCATAGGCAGAGGCATAGAAGAATCGCTATCACATTTGTTCCATACAAGCACAATAGGAATATCATAAGATTTAGAGCGAGATAAAAAATCATTATCCGCCTCATTAAGACCACAAGAAGAATCTACTAAATATAAAATAACATCTGCCTCTAAAGTTAAATCTTTAGTGCGCTCTACACCTAATGCTTCTATAACATCATCAGTTGCTCTAAGACCTGCAGTATCAAATAACCTTACAGGTAATCCATCAAAATCTACATAGCTTTCTAGCCAATCCCTTGTAGTGCCTTCTATATTGCTCACTATAGCACGGTCTTCTTTTAATAAAGCATTGAATAAGCTAGACTTACCTGCATTAGTGCGTCCACAAAGCACAACGCGAATCCCATCTTGATATACCTTTTCACTCTTCCAAGAATCAGATAAAGTCTTAAGCCTGTCTTGTGCATTTAAAAGAGCAGTTTCATCAAAACTATCTTTTATAGTTTCTTCATCTTCAGGATACTCTATCTCTACCTCTATTGCAGCAAGGGTGTCTATAATAAATTTCTTTATTGCTTCCGTTTCTGTATATAAACTTCCAGAAAGCCTTCCTGCCGCTCTTGAACGAGAAAAATCTGTCTTGCTATCAATTATTTCTTTTACCGCTTCTGCCTTTGTTAAGTCTGACTTTCCATTTATGTAAGAGCGAAAAGTGAACTCCCCTCTTTCTGCCTGCCTAAAACCATTATTTAAGAATACAGAAAGCACAGCCTTTACAACGGCAACTCCCCCATGACAAAACACTTCAACCATGTCTTCGCCCGTAAAAGAGCGAGGGGCTTTATGAACGCCAAGCATAACCTCATCAACCTGCACGCTTCCTACAGGATTTATTATCCAGCCGTAAAGCATAGATGATGGAGAGGCAGAAAGTAGAGCTTTAGGACGAGAGAAAAACTTTGCAACAAGTTCTATGCAATTTTTTCCGCTACACCTCACAATTCCCATAGCAGCAGGGGCTAATGCTGTAGCCACTGCAACAATGGGTTCTTCTGGCGTATAATTTGCAGAAGAAGTCATTTCCTTACCTCTGGGAAAGGCTTTACATGCAGTAAATAGGCTTCTCCCCTCATAGCAGGCGGTTCTTCTTTTAACTCTTCATCGACAGAAAGCACACTATTTAATATTGCAACTATGTCTACATTTGGCACATTAGCACCTGCGTCATTTAGTTTGCGTTGCGCCTCTGCTTCTACAGCAGCAGAGTTTCCTTTTCCGCCCGTACTGAATGCAGGTAACCTCTTTTGCAAAGCAGCCTCGTTAGCAATCCAAGGGGATTTCTCACTAGCAGCGGGGTCAGGACTTATATCTCCATAGTTACCACCACTATTATTCCAGTACATATAACCTCTGTCTGCTCCATCTCGCACACCAAATATTTCTCGTTTTACGTAATCCTTATTATAATAAACTCTGTCATAACGCACACCCATATAAAAAGCTTGAACCCAAGGTCGCACAATAATTCTATTGCGTCCCATAACCGTGTTGCGATACGTTCCATAAAAATAAATGCGGTAAGGGCGTTCTTCTACAGGTCTATATTCCATAAAATCTTGCTCAAAGTGAGAAGGATAGAACATGGGGCAGATAACATCTACATAATCACTCATAAGTTCTACGTCCTGCCCTGTTCTAGTACCAGAACGATACCAACCATTTGCTCCGTAAATATCTATTCCAATGGGAGCGTTTATATTTTTACGCGCATAAGCCAAAAAGGAAAGAAGCGCGCTTTCTTTGTCCATGCCCTTATCTCTCCAGCGGAATGTTGCGCTAGACATATTTTTTCCGTCAGTTGGAAATCTTATATAGTCAAACTGAATTTCATCAAAGCCACGCTCTACAAGCTCTTTTGCAATCTCCACATTATATTCCCAAACTTCTTCGCTATAGGGGTCTACCCAGTTTTCATCGTAATATAAAGTTTTAGTTCCTGTTACATTTCCGTTTTCATCTTTTATTTGCTCTGTTCCGCGTGTGCCAACCCAAGGACCGTTCGTTGCACTATTCCAAACTGCATACTGATTTTTATCATAGGTTGCTAGATGTTTATCCTTAAACACTACAATGCGTCCAATTAAGTATACATTGTCTTTTTTAAACTCGCTTACAAACTGTTCCACATCTATTTTGTATTGCGTAACATAGCCTTTTTTCTTAAGCAAGGGGCTGTTTGGTTCAAAGCGCAATAAACCATAGTCATCTTTCATATCTACAACAACAGCATTCAGTTTGTTATCTGCTACAATCTTTCGATACTTTGTAATGCCTGTCATATTACGCACTTGGTAAGAAGAAATATACACAGCTTTTCTGTCATCAGCGGTTTCTCCATAGGGCGTAAGCACTGTATCAGGAGAGAGCATCCATAGTTCTGCAAGTTTTAAGTCCACTCCGTAGCCACTTACGTCTGAAGGAATATAGGCAGCATTTACGGAATGGCCTGCCATATAAAGATTTTTCTTCCATGTATCATATTCAGAGGGAAGAGGTGCTATAGTGCCATCTTTCAAAGAAATGGAAGATAAGTCTCCCATTGTAGAAAACACAAGTCTATCATTAGCTTGGCAAAAAGCATCGATAGTATCTGCACTTTCCTTACCTGCATATATTTTTACGGCTTTCTTATTACGCCAATCGAACTTGTAAATATTTGGAAGATAGGTTTGTGCACAATATATTTCTACAAAATACTTATCATCGGAATCTTTACATAAAACAGGAATAATGTCGCTCACCTCGTCCACTTGAGAAAGACTAGGCATTATAGCAAAACCAGAGCTAACATCTATCCATTTAGAAGAAGAATCTGGGCGACAATAGCTAAAGCCATATATAGGGTGAGACATAAACACAACTAATTCGCTACCACTTATTGAGCCATCTTTTGCGTACACTGGCATGTGTGCTACGGCAACGGATTTCATACCCGCTGTATAACGACTTGTAGAACCTAGTGATTGCCAACTTTCTCCACCATTGCGACTTAAATATACGGCATCTTTAGTAGCAGTTACAAGTATGGAAGGGTCTAAAGGGTCTATACATAAATCTTTTAGTAAGGTAACTTGCTGAACAAGTTTCTTTTTACCATTTTCGTAATCCTTTACGGTTAAAAAAGGTAAGCCATTATTACATTCCTTAAAAGTTTTTAAGTCAGAAGAAGAAAGTATTCCCCTAGATGAATTAAAATACCATATTGTTGAAGACGAGCCTGAACTATCTTGTTTTTCTGCGCGTAGAATTTGCGTAACTTTGCCACGAGTCCAAAGAGGTTCATTTTTACCATTAGGATATACTGCATATAAACCGTCATCAGTGCCTACGAGCATAGAGGAAGCAGTTTTATCTTTTTGCCCTAAGCTATTTTCTGGCAACTGATACATGGGTTTTGTCTGAGCAAAACACAAAGTTCCAACAAATAATAAAAACAGTTTTATATAAATTCCGCGCATATTTCGAGTATCGGTTAAGAATTATTAAACATTTATAGAATAGCATTTAAAAAAACAGATTTTTATAAAGACGTGCAAAAAAGGTATAGGATTTATGGTAGAAAGGTACTACCTTT
>CAJOPO010000202.1 GCA_905236315.1 uncultured Treponema sp. | reverse complement strand
GTTGTAAGTCGCTATAATAGCGCGACTTACAACATCGCATTTTCAAAGTTGCCTCTAAAAACTGAAGTTTTTAGAGGCTCCCTTAATGCAACTTTGGCTTATTAAATTTTTCCGTGTTTTCTAAATCAGACGATACATTTGCAACAATTCTTTGTATCAAGGCAGCGGACAATAAACTGCGGTTCAGACATTCTGTTTTTACCACCAGTTCTTTATGAGGTCTTTCATTTCTCCTTTCATCGGCTCATAGAATGAGGTTGAAGAATCTTTAGGCTGCGCGGTATTTTCATCGAATGAATCGAGCAAATCCACAAGGCCATTTGCTTTTTCGCGGGTCGTAATCACGAAATCTTTATACAAACTAGAAGTTGCCATAACTGCCTCCTACAAACAAATATAACGCAAAACATAAAGAAAACTAGCAGGTAAATCTTGCGCTTACGATGTTATATTAATATAAAACCTAGCGAGGAAGGAACTTGCGTCTTATATTTCCTCGCTAGGTTTTACAGAGTCTTTTTGACAATTTCTGAACAGTACCTAAATCTTACTTGAACCTTACAAAAGGGAAGCGACAAATTTTTCTACATCAGACATTTTAGCAGTAGGTTCAAAACGTGCCACTACATTACCACTTCTATCTACTACAAACTTTGTAAAATTCCATTTTATTTCTGGATTATTCTTATAGTCTGGGTCTATCTTTTTTAGCATTGTATTCATTGCTATAGCTGTAACACCATGACCAAATCCCTCAAATCCTTTTTGTTCCTTTAGATATGTATATAATGGGATTGCATTTTCTCCATTAATTTCTACTTTTTTCATTTGGGGGAACTGTGTATTGTATTTTAATTGGCAGAATTCATGAATTTCATCATCAGTACCTGGAGTTTGACCTGCAAATTGATTACATGGAATATCTATTATTTCCAACCCCTTTTCATGGTATTTCTCATACATAGCTTCCAAATCCTTATAATGAGGAGTAAAACCACATCCTGTAGCTGTATTTACAATAATCATAACTTTGTCTTTAAACTGAGAAAGAGGAACATCATTTCCTTTTCCATCTTTCAATATAAAATCATAAATTGTCATATACACCATCCTTGTTGCATTATACATTTTCTTACTGCAACTTTTCGATTAAATTGTACACAATTAACTATAGCTTGTCAATAAATATTTTGTTTATTTTTTATAAAAACTGATTTATACTATTGCTAATCTTGGAGGTATAAAAAATGCGTTTTCCACCATATATAAAAAGCGGTTCAACTATTGGGGTAATAGCCCCTTCATTTGGTTGCACTACAGAACCATATTTAAGCAGATTTAACGAAGCATTAAGGCTTTTTAAGGATAGAGGTTATAAAATAAAAGTTGGAGAATGTGTCTATAAAGATGATGGCAAAGGAATAAGCACAAATCCCAAAGATGCTGCAAAGGAATTAATGAATTTTTTTGCAAACCCCGATATTGACGCAATAATTTCTGCAGGTGGCGGAGAACTAATGTGCGAAACAATGAGCTATGTGGATTTTGCACAACTTGAAAAACTACCTCCTAAATGGTTTATGGGCTATTCCGATAATACAAATTTTATTTATCCCTACACTCTTCTTTGTAATACAGCAAGTATATATGGTCCATGTTTTAGTGGCTTTGGTAAACCTTGGGAACAAAGTGAATATGACGCTATTGCTTTATTAGAAGGGAAAAAAACAGAACTATTAGGATATAATATGTTTCAACTGCCTGATAATGGCACAGAAGCAAAATCAGAAAATCCTCTTAGCCCATATATTCTTACTGAAAAAAAGACTCTTTGCCTTTATAACTGCAATCAGAATGAAGAGGCAGAATTTTCTGGAATACTTTTAGGTGGCTGCCTAGATATAGTTGAGAATTTAATAGGAACTAGATTTGATAATATCTTAAAAAGAGAAATGCTAGGTCAGAAAAATGGAATTATATGGGTACTAGAAGCCTGTGATTTTAGCACTATGGACATTAGGCGTGCATTGTGGCATTTAAAAGAAGCAGGATACTTTAGTAATGTAAAAGGTTTTATAATTGGCAGACCTTTAGCAGCTTTTAGGCAAGATATTATGGGGGTAAATCAATATAATGCTGTTACAGACATATTAGGAAGCTTAAATGCTCCAATTATAATGGACGCAGATATAGGCCATATCGCTCCTTCTATCCCCATTATAATGGGAAGCCTTGCAAATGTAAGGGCAAACAAAAACAATATACACATTAAATTTATACAGGATAAACTCAGTTACGAATAAGTCCCCACTATGCAAAAGCGTAATTTCTAAATACTAATTCTCCATAATTTTCTGGTTCTTCTCTAAAACGTAAAGGAAGAACCTTTTTTATATTATAATCGGACAATATACTAGATTTTCCTGCTCTTTTATTCTATATTAGCCTTATAATTTTTTATAGGAGAAGCTTTATGGAATGTAAAATATGCAAAAGCAAAAATATAAAAATAGCTTATAATGGTCTTATTAGAAATGGGGGCTTAGGTAAATATACAAAAAATCCTATAGCAATGTATCAATGCTGTGATTGTGATGTTATCTGGCATGAAAAAACAATAGACACAAAAGAATATTATGAAAGCCAAGAATATAGGAAAGACCTAGAGGGTACTTCTGAAGAAGCGGATTTTTATAGACTGCATGATAAAGAAAGCCTTGATAAATTCCAATATACAGGCACAACTATTTTTAGAAATAAAGTTGTAGCGGATATAGGTTGTGGGGCAGGCGCATTTTTGGATTATATAAAGGGCGTTGCAAAAGAAATAATCGCTATTGAACCTTCAGAAACTTACAGAAAGATAATGGATAAAAAAGGCTTTCATACCTATGCGTATGCGAGCGATGTAAAGTTAGACAATGCTTACTGGGGGGGGGTAGAAGTCATTTCATCATTTGATGTAATTGAACATGTAGAGTCCCCCTACTCTTTTTTAGAAGATGTTTATGGGATTTTAAAAGATGGAGGAACTGCTATTATTGGAACTCCCACAGACTGTCCTGTAATGCGTAATCTTTTGGGTCCAATATATGAACAAAAACAATTATTTAGTACGCAACATCTTTTTGTTCTAGGAGAAAAAAATCTAAAATACATGGCAGAGAAAATAGGTTTTAAGGTTATAAACGTAAAATACTTTCAGCGTTACGGAATTGGTAACATGATGGGCTGGATAAAAGATAAAACGCAAGGAACTGCCGTAAAGGCTTCTTACGTTAGCGAAACCTTAGACTCCGTATGGAAAAGACAATTAGAAGAAAAGGGTCTTGCAGATTATATTGTTTTGTACGTAACAAAGTAATTCTTATTGCCCCCACAAATTACTCTTCTAGCCCTCGAACAACTTTCGGGGGCTAGAAGTAGAACACACTCACTTGAAATCTCTTTAAATATAGCTTATAATATTTATTATCACATTAAGCAAACTGTGATATTTACGTTTACTTTTATCCAATCTATCTAGCTTTGTCCATCTACACTAATTATACACCTCTTTACTTTCTAATTAAAATCAATACTATAATCTAGCTTAGATTACACTCCCCTTTATGTACTTCGTAGGCTCCCAGTCGTTTATTAAACATGCACCTATTTCTATACACACTGTAGCAACTTAAAAATTAATTTTCGTAAAGAAAACAAACGTGTTCGCACCTAACGGTGCTCACGTAAAAGACAAAAACTCTGTACACTTTATGAATCTTGTGCTATAATTATTACAAAATGGAAAGTGTATTAATATCTGTCATTGTACCAGTTTATAACGTTGCAGAATATCTACCAAGGTGCATAGAAAGCATACAAACACAAACTCATAAAAATTTAGAAATCGTTCTGATTGACGATGGCTC
>CAJOPO010000201.1 GCA_905236315.1 uncultured Treponema sp. | reverse complement strand
GTAAGTCGCTATAATAGCGCGACTTACAACATCGCATTTTCAAAGTTGCCTCTAAAAACTGAAGTTTTTAGAGGCTCCCTTATGTAACATATCTAAATTGTTTACTAAATTTTTTGATAAAACGAGGTTCTATATGAGGTGTCCTTCCTGCGGTAGTCTTGACGACAAAGTTATTGAATCTAGAACAATGGCGAATGGCGAAAGTATACGACGTCGCAGAGAATGTAACACTTGTGGTTATAGGTTTACAAGCTATGAACGCATAGAAGAAAAGCCTTTTATGGTCATAAAGAGAGATGGCAGAAGAGAACCTTTTGATAGAGAAAAACTTTCGCGTGGTATAGAAAGAGCCTTAGAAAAGCGACCTATTTCTACAGGAATGACAGACCAAATTGTAGCAGAAATAGAAGACGAAGCTTATACAAGAGGAAAATCAAATAGAGAACTAGAAACAAGCATTATAGGCGAAATAGTGTTACAACATCTTAATATAGTTGACAAAGTGGCATACATAAGATTTGCAAGCGTATACAAACATTTTAACAATCTTGAAGAATTTATAAGTGAAGTAAAACAGCTAGGAGCTGCTCAAGATGAATAGTCAAAATGATGAAGAAACACAGTTACCCTTCCCTGAATGGAGCAATTTTTTGGGAACAAGAGAGCAAACTGCAAAGTTTGTGCAAAAGGTAGTTAAGCGTTCAGGTGATGTGGTAAACTATGATAGAAACAAAATCCAAAATGCTATTCAAAAAGCTATAGTCGCTGTAGAAAAATATGAAGACAGAGAAAAAGCGGAATATTTAACTGATGCCGTAGAAGAAAAACTTCGCTTATTACAAGCAGGTCGCCATAAAAATTCAATTCCTGCAATAGAAGAAATACAGGACATTGTAGAAACTGTATTAATAGAAAATAAAGAAGTTCCTATTGCAAAGGCGTATATTCTTTATAGGGAACATCATAGTGCTATAAGAGAAGCTAGGGCACAAAGCATAGATGTAAAAAAGACCATAGAAAATTATTTAAGACGCAATGACTGGCGAGTAAACGAAAATGCAAATATAAATTTTTCTTTAGGCGGACTCATTCTGCATAATTCTGGTAGCATGACAAGTCATTATTGGCTAAATACAGTTTATCCAAAAGAGATTGCAAATGCTCATAGGTCTTGTGCCTTTCATATACATGACCTATCTATGCTATCTGGCTATTGCACAGGGTGGAGTTTAAGGCAGATTATTACAGAGGGGCTTGGAGGGGTAAAAGATAAGATAAGTTGTAAACCCGCTTCTCACTTACAGACTTTATTAAATCAAATTGTAAACTTTGCAGGTATATTACAAAACGAATGGGCAGGCGCGCAGGCTTTTTCTTCTTTTGATACATATACAGCAGCTTTTGTAAAAGCAGAAAACCTAACTGAAAAAGAAGTAAAGCAATGCTTACAGAGTTTTGTGTTTGGTATGAATATACCTTGCCGCTGGGGAAGCCAAGCCCCTTTTACAAATATAACGCTAGACTTACAGTGTCCTGACGATTTAAAAGACACAAAGGCTATTGTGGGAGCAAAAGAAATGCCCTTTACTTATAGCGAGTGTCAAAAAGAAATGGATATAATAAATAAATGCTTGATTGAGATTTTTTTAGAAGGCGACTCTCTTGGTAGAGGTTTTATTTATCCCATTCCAACGTATAATATAACAAAAGACTTTGAAAAAAATAATCCTCTTATTATAGAATTATTATTTAAACTTACTGCAAAATATGGAACTCCCTACTTTCAAAACTTTATATCTTCAGATTTAAAGCCTGAAGACGTGAGAAGTATGTGCTGCCGTTTGCGCCTTGATAAGCGTGAGCTAAGGAAACGCGGTGGCGGTCTATTTGGCTCTGATGAAATGACAGGTAGTTTGGGAGTTGTTACTATAAATATGGCGCAACTTGCCTATCTTGCAAGAAAGACTTCCACTTCTGTTATTGAAGGAAGAGAAGAATTTTTTGACCGCTTAGATAAGTTATTAACTTTGGCAAAGGAAAGTCTTTGTATAAAAAGAAAGGTCATTCAAAAGTTACTAGATGAAAATCTTTTCCCTTATACAAAGCATTATCTAAAAACTTTGGACAATCATTTTAATACCATAGGTCTTTGTGGCATGAATGAAGCCTGCCTTAATTTATTAGGTTGTAATATTGCAGAAAACGAAGGAAAGAAATTTGCAGAAAAGACTCTTGATTATATAAGAAATAAACTAAAAGATTTTCAAGAAGAAACAGGGGAACTTTTTAATTTAGAAGCAAGTCCTGCAGAAAGTGCTTGCTACCGCTTTGCTCTCCATGATAGAGAAAAGTTTGCTGATATAATCACTAGTGGCACAAAGGATTCTCCTTTTTATACAAATAGCACATGGCTTCCTGTTGATTCTAACATTGATATTTTTTCTGCCCTAGACCATCAAGAATCTCTACAAACTCGTTATACAGGGGGAACAGTCTTTCATGCTTTTGTAGGCGAACCTTCTCTTGACGCTATGGCTTGCTTAGAATTTGTGAAAACAATTTTTACAAAATATAAAATACCATATTTAACCATTAGTCCTGTTTATTCTATTTGTTCTAAGCATGGCTATTTAGAAGGGGAACATTTTACCTGCCCTATATGTAATGAAGAAACTGAAGTTTATAGTCGCATTGTGGGTTATTATCGCTCTGTGAGAAACTGGAATAAGGGCAAGAAAGAAGAATTTAAAACTAGAAAAACTTTCTCTCTTACAAAAGAAGATGAGAATAATGGGCTTTCTAGTAATAGTGCTGCTAATAGCGTAAAACTATCTGTGCCTATTAAAAAGGAAAAACAAGAGCAAAAGAATAATAACATACTAAAAAATATCGCTAACTATGAAATCTTTACGCAAAGTTCGTGTTCTAAGTGTAAAGACCTAAAGCAATACATAGAAAGTATAGATATAAAAGGAATTGAGCATAAGGTTGATACAGAGCAAGGCTTGCAAACTGCGGCATTAAGAGGGGTGCTTTCTACTCCAACGCTAATTTTTTATAATGACGCAAGGCAAGAAATTGTGCGCGTGCATAACATAAAAGAAGCAGAAGCCATTTTTAATTGTGGATAAGATAGGAACCCTTGTAAAATTAAGTTTATGTGATTTCCCTAGTAAGATTGCTGCCACCGTATTTCTTGCGGGGTGCAATATGCGCTGCCCATATTGCTACAATACTGATTTAGTTAAGTGCAAAAATACTGATTACTTTGTAACGCTACAAGAAGTTATAGATTATTTACAAAAAAGAAAAGATGTACTTCAAGCTCTTGTTATTTCTGGTGGGGAAGCTTTATTACATCCTGAATGTAAAAATATTATACAAATCGCTCATAGGCTAGGCTACAGAGTAAAACTTGATACTAATGGAACTTTGCCACATTTATTAAAAGCGTTGTGTTCAAGTCCGCTTCTTTGCCCTGATTATGTTGCAATGGATATAAAAACCTCTCCTAGTAAATATAAAGAACTTTTTGGAAGTAATGAGGATAATGCTATTTATATAGAAGAAAGTCTAAAAGAATCCATAAATATTATAAAGAATTCTATAGGTGTAAAAAACTCTGTGTTTAGAACAGTCTTAGTACCTCCTTTAGTTCAAAAAGAAGATATAGCGAATATTGCCACATTATTGCCAGAGGGGGCAAACTGGCATCTTTCCCCCTTTAGAAACGGGAATTGCTTAAATCCCAATTATTCTAAAATCCCTCCTTATACTACACAACAGATAACTGAACTGTTTAACTATGCAAAGAGCCTTTGTCCAAATGTCAAGTTTTAAAATTTTGAATTAGAATTGTACAGACTATGCAAATGAAGT
>CAJOPO010000200.1 GCA_905236315.1 uncultured Treponema sp. | reverse complement strand
TACAGAATGTATGCTAGATTGTCATCTAAAACGTAGCATACATTCTATTATGCCATATGAGGAGAATGCGCTTGTTGGGCACCGATTCCTTTACAGTTTTTTTGGTACACAATTTAGTCCTCATAGACCTTTGTTTGAAATTTTATTTCTCCAGAATTTGAAGTATTTCCAAGCATGCAAACTGAATAGATATAAAGGCATACGGTAACGATAACAATAAAGATAAGTGAAACAAAAACCAAACAAGGAACAGAAGTTAAGTTCGCCTTCTTAATTAACATCAAGACGAATTCGTACACAAAAAGTCCATAAGCGAAAATGCTTACTACAAAACCAGCTGTTATCGTAATTTTTGATTCTGAATATGCTTTCCCTGCCTCATAAGTTTTGTGCAAAGGACCTGTAACTTCATCTTCGAGCAAGTCCAAATGGTTTTCCCAGTTCTCCTGCCAATGCTTTGAACCCTTACTCGAAAGAAGCCATGAAAAGCAAAAGAAAAGACCTAGTGCACTCAAAATGAGAAGTGGAAATGAACCATGCTGATAACATGTAGTGCCATCACTACAAACATTCTAGGATAACATCTATGTATACAGGTCTGTATAAAAAAGAATGACCGATGCTCATATAATCCTAAACTGTGAACTTGGTAATAAAAAAAACTAAGCAAGTAATAGCAGAGGCTTTGCATAAATAATTCTACTTGCTGAACAGTTCCATAAATTATAACCGACCTGTTTCTTTGGGATTTTTAATAGTTGTACGAAACAATATTTCCTCTAAATCTGCCTAACATTCTGGTTTCGATGTATCTATCTTTCATAGTCTGTTCCGCATCGACTCCTGTAAAAGCATATCGATTCAAAAGATTTGGATTTTCTTTTACTTCTGCATCATTCACAAATTCTTTAAAAGAACTTACTACACGCCATTTTTCAGTTCTTTTATACAAGGTCTGAATAATGCCTTTATAGACTCCAGCAATATACTCTGCTTGATTCGCCTTAAATGGATCTACAGGCCAATATTTTCTTGTACATTCATAAAGTGTTTCTCGACCTTTCGGTCTTGCCCCCATTGAAAATGCTTGGTAAGTTTTGTTGATACAAACATAAATTATTTTTTCCATAATGATTTGTTTCTCCAGTTTATTTTATTGAATAAATTATATTAGCTTGTACAGTGTTTTCCTTTAATGCACTGCTACTTTCACGATATATAAAAAGATATAACAATTTCTAATAGAAAAATGTAAGCTTATTACTTACACTTTTCTATTATACTTGAATTTAAGCAAGCTTAAATTCTTCTTTTAATATTTAATCAAATGTAGGAATTATTTGCTGTACAAGATTTCCTGTTGCATCTATAAAAGCGAAGGTTTGAGTTTGATACATCCACTTCAATGTTAAAACATCTCCAGCTTTTAAATCTGAAAGTTTTGTAAGACGTAATTCTGTAGATTTATATTGAACATTAGGTTTACCTGCAGAATCGTGCCCCACAACAACAGGACAAAGAATTGTAAAAGTTATCGGCTTTCCATTCAATTCTATATAAAGTGGATTAACATACTTATAATCAGAAATAGTTCCAGTAAGTATTGAAAGCATATCCTTGTTTACGTAAGCACCTGTTAGTTCACCATTTACATGTGTGACGAAAAGATAACCGACATTTGGGTCTTTAGTAAGATTCAATGCAATTGTATCTTCTTCCTCCAATCCGTATTGAGCAATTTCTCCTGTCTTGCAACTTGTAAAAAAACAGATTAAAAGAAATAATGTAGTAACCATCGCTACAAAACCAAATGATTTTTTCATAAAATCCTCCAAAATTTTTTTCATTGCCGCGAAACGAGCGTTAAGCAAGTTTCGCGGCAATGGGATTTGTCAATCCCATTGCCTACTATATAGTAGGCAAATTTTTTTCGGGGAAAAAATAGTGTACCTATATTTAAGGAAATCAATGTTTAAAAATTTTTAAAAAAGTTTTTATATTATTTATTAAAATATGTATTAGTAAATTACCTTAGAGATGTGAAGAAATTATAATTTTTTTCTATAAATAAAAAATGCCGCCCTTGTATATAAGAGCGGCTAAGAGCATATTAAGTAAAATATATTATGCTTCCGTTGCAGGTGCTAATTTCTTAGCTTCCTTTGCTGCTTTTTGAGCTTTGTTCTTTAGATTAGCTTTGCAGAATTTACAAATCTTTACTTTTTTTCCATCTACATCTTGTTCATACAAGATTTTTATTTGTTTTGCTCCACAGATAGCGCATACACCACGACCATGATTTTGCTCTTTGCGAATTCCAGTTCCACGATGTGCTTTAGACATAGTTTACTCCTTTACAGATGCTTTTTTTTCGGCTTTTTTATCAGCCTTGCTTTCTGCATCATCAGCTTCTGGCAACTTATAGTCTACTAATTCAAGGATAACAACATCTGCAGCATCCCCTTGTCGATAGCCCATCTTTAATATACGTGTATAACCACCATTGCGATCCTTCATACGCGGACTAATTTCTGTAAAGAGTTTATTCAAAATTTTTTCATCAGCTATGAATTTTGCAACAATTCTTCTATTATGCACAGTATCATTTTTAGCACGTGTAATTAATTTTTCTGCTGCTTTACGTACTTCAAGTGCTTTAGCCTTAGTGGTAGTAATTCTTTCATATCTAAATAAAGAAGTTACCATATTACGTGACATAGCACGGCGGTGTGCAGAAGTACGAGAAAGCGGATTAAATCCATTCATGTGGTTCATTCGTTTTCTTCCTTATTTTTACGCAAGTTTAAATTCTTTAGGTGGCTATAATCAGTCATCCCCAAAGACAAGCCCCTCTCTTCAAGTTTTTGTTTAATCTCTTCAAGACTCTTTTTACCGAAGTTTCGGGTCTTACTCATTTCATCTTCCGTTTTTCTTGTCAAATCACCAATAGTTACTATATTAGCATTCTTAAGACAATTAGCAGACCTAACAGAGAGTTCCAATTCTTCAACATTCTGTTTCAATATTGAATTAACGAATTCATCACTCTCATCCAATTCCTCACCAGAAAGATATTCACTCTCATTAAAGTTGATAAAGATGGCAAAATATTCTTTAGCAATCTTAGCGGCTTCTGCTAATGCATCTTCTGGTTTAATTGAACCGTCGGTCCATATCTCAAGAATAAGCTTATCATAGTCGTTTCGCTGACCCACTCGACATGGTTCAATAGAATATTTGACCTTTGGTACGGGAGTAAAAATACAGTCCATTGGAATAGTACCAACAATTTCTATATAATGTTCGTTATCTTCCGCAGAAACATACCCCCTACCTAAATCAACTTGGATTTCAACATCTAATCGTGCTCCCTCCATCATTGTAAAGATAGGAACATTTTTTGTCATTATCTCAAGTTGACCTTCTTTTTCAAAGTCATCGCTTTTAATAGTGCAAGGACCTTTGAATTCATAAAGGATAGTATCCTCTTCAACGTCTCGCGGCAGACGCAAACGAATCTGTTTTAAGCTATTCAATATTTCCAATGTATCTTCTGAAATATTAGGTATCTTTTCAAATTCATTAGAAACAACATGAGGAACATTATCAGCATCGTAAGATGTAATCCTTACAGAAGATACTGCATACCCTTGTATTGATGATAATAGCACTCTGCGAAGAGTATTTCCAACAGTAGTACCAAATCCATGTTCAAAAGGATAAGCAGTAAACTTTCCATAATTTGGATTTGTCTCAAGATGCTCAAATGTAATGCCTTTAGGTTTCTTAAAACCTTTAAGCAGATTTTTGCGAGCCATCTGAACTCCTTATTATTTAGAATAGAGCTCAACCACGAGCTGTTCTTTTACATCAGCGAGGTCTGTAACTTCTTCTCTTCTAGGATATTGAACATAAGTTCCTTTTACAGCTTCTTCGTCAAGAGTTATCCAAGGAGAAGTACCAGATTTAGCAACTTCTTTTAGAGCATCTTGAATCACAGCCAATTTCTTACTGCGCTCTTTTACTTCAATTACATCACCAGGCTTTACTTGGTAACTTGGAATATTAACAATTCGACCATTTACCATAACATGGCGGTGTAAAACAATCTGACGTGCTTGATTACGACATGAAGCAAAATGCATTCTAAAAACAACATTATCTAGGCGACTCTCTAATAAGCGGATAAGATTTTCGCCTGTAACACCTGGCATTCGCAAAGCTTTTTCAAAAGTAAGATGGAACTGTTTTTCTAACATTCCATAAGTTCTCTTAATCTTCTGCTTTTCTCTAAGCTGAAGACCATACTCACTTCGTTTACCAATACGAACTTTTGGATCTTTACCAGGAGCAGAACGTTTTTTATTTATAGGGCACTTATCACTTTTACAACGTTCACCCTTCAAAAATAATTTTTTTCCTTCTGCCCTACATTGTCTGCAAACAGGTCCTGTATATCTTGCCATAGTAACTATTCTCCTTACATGCGGCGTGTTTTTCTAGGACGGCATCCATTATGAGGAATTGGAGTAATATCAGAAATTGATTTTACTTTTAATCCTAAAGTACCTAAAACGCGAATAGCATTCTCACGTCCAATACCAGGTCCTTTTACAAACACATGAACTTCTCGTAAACCATAACTAGCCGCACGCTGTACAGCAGATTCTGCTACAGATTGTGCAGCAAAAGGAGTAGATTTCTTAGCACCTCTAAAGCCTAACTGACCAGAAGAAGCCCAAGCTATAGCATTTCCTCTTAAATCTGTTATAGTCACAATAGTATTATTAAAGGTTGCCTGAATATAGACATTTCCTTCATAAACACTTTTCTTCTCTTTTCTTTTTCTTTCGTTTGCCATCACTTACCTCTTTTACGCCTTCTTCTTGTTAGCTACAGTCTTTTTCTTACCTTTGCGTGTACGAGAATTAGTGCGAGTTCGCTGACCACGAACAGGAAGTCCCTTACGGTGACGCATACCACGATAACTTCCAATATCAATAAGGCGTTTAATATTTAAGCCAATTTCCGTGCGAAGACGGCCTTCGGTCTTATAATTATCATCAATAGCCTTACGAACCTTTGCAAGTTCATCTTCTGAGAGGTCATTAATCAGTTTATGAGGGTCAATCTTTGTTAGCTCACAAATGTGATTAGCTGCAGAACGTCCGATTCCAAAAATATAAGTCAATGCAATATTGACATGCTTGTTAGGGAGGTCAACTCCCGCAATACGTGCCATCAGTTACTCCTCAACCTTGTCTCTGTTTGTGTTTTGGGTTTACACAAATGATGCGAACAACACCATTTCTACGTATAACCTTACATTTATCACAAATAGGTTTTACGCTGGTTCGTACTTTCATAAAAAGTCCCCCTAGAAATTCTAATAATAATACTGCACTACTTGAGCATTGCAATTC
This sequence comes from uncultured Treponema sp., assembly GCA_905236315.1. Classification (GTDB taxonomy): domain Bacteria; phylum Spirochaetota; class Spirochaetia; order Treponematales; family Treponemataceae; genus Treponema_D. Next base: position 11,166 of record CAJOPO010000200.1, on the reverse strand, counting down.
AATATGAATAACACTCAAGTATACTATTTCACATATTAAATAGTGTATTACTATACCATAAATTTCATAACTTAATCTAGTCTTACAGCGGAAATTCTTTAATAAATTTTATAAATTCCGCGGTTTTAAGCCCTTCTTTGAAAATCCATCATGATGGTGCATTTTTAGAAGTGCTTCAACCTGAGCCATAGTATCCAAATCAACACCTACAACAATCAAAAGAGATGTACCTCCCATCAACATAGAAATAGATTGAGGGAAATCAAACAAATTTTGAATAATAGTAGGAATTATTGCAATAAATGCAAGGAATAATGAACCAGGAAGAATCAGTCGGTTTAACACCTTCTGAAGATACTCTTCTGTTTTATTGGTGGGTATTGTTGGAATAGAACCACCATTTTCTCTTATACTCCTTGCAATCTCTGTGGGGTTCAGGGTTACCTGTGTGTAGAAGTAGGCAAAGAATATAATCAAGAAGATTTCAATTATGTTATAAACCCAACCAAGAGGGTCTAAAACTCTAGAAACATTTGCCAGCCATGTAGCATTTTTTGCAAGTCCGTTAGCAATCTGTAAAGGAAAAGTTAAAAAAGCAGAAGCAAAAATTATAGGAATAACCCCAGAAGGATTAATCTTAAAAGGAATATATGTTGTACCACCGTTGTAAACTTTTCTACCAACTTGTCTTTTTGCATAATGCACTGGGATTTTTCGTTCACCAGACTGTTCATAAACAATCAAACCTATAACGACAATCCACATAAACAAGGCAACCAACGCAAATACAAGATTTATATCACCATTTGAAACGTTTCGTCCAAGTTCCCATAATGCACTAGGCATACGAGCAACAATACCTGCCAAAATGAGCATAGAAATACCATTTCCTATACCATGAGCGGTAATTTGGTCACCTATCCAAACGGTAATCATTGAACCTGTAGTTACGGTTAGCACTGCTAACAAATTAAAATAAAGTTTATTCTCAAAAATAATTGCACCAGGAACTTGTTGATTTATTGCATCAGCATAAACCGTAATAACAGAAGACTGAATAAGACATACTATAATAGTTCCTACTCTAGTCCACCATTGAACTCTCTGCTGTCCACCTTCTTCCTGAGCCATTCTTTTTAGAGATGGAATAATAACAAGTGCGAGCTGTAAGATAATCTGTGTAGAAATATAAGGCATTACACCCAACATAAACACAGAAAACCTTTCAAATGCTCCACCTGCAAAAAAATCCATGTAGCTGGCAAACGCACTTTCTGCTCCACTAGCGAAAGTATCAAAATACTGAAGGAGCAAAGTCGCATTTATGCCGGGAATTGTCAGCACACTTCCCAAGCGAAATACTGCGAGAATGAGCAAAGTAAAAAAGATTCGATCACGCAGCTCTTTCACTTTAAACATATTAACAACAGGACTGTTTGCCATTTAAATGCTCCACGTTTTTATTTATTTTCATTTTCTGTAGTAGCTTCTGCAACTTTTACAGAACCACCACATTTTTCAATTTTTGATTTTGCTGTTGCAGAAACCTTATCAACATCAACTGTAAGTTTCTTAGTCAATTCACCATCACCTAGTACCTTAATAGCTACCTTTGATTTTTTTACTAAGCCCTTACTTGTCAAAGATTCACGATTTACAGTTTCGCCATCAGCATATTTTTGCTCTAACTGGGATACGTTCAATACAGTATATTCTTTCTTAAACACCTTATTGGAAAATCCCTTACGAGCAATGCGTCTATACAAGGGCATTTGACCGCCCTCAAATCCAACATAAGGAACAGCAGAACCTGAACGAGATTGTTGACCCTTATTACCTTTTCCAGCTGTAGTTCCCAAACCAGAAGAAGAACCACGTCCTACTCGCTTAGGCTTTTTATTAGCACCCTCTGGTGCATGCAATTCAAAATCTGCCATTATTCAACAACCTCGCATTTAACTAAATGAGAAACAGAAGAAACCATTCCTCGAATAGATGGATTATCATCATGCTCTACTACAGAATGAATTTTTTTTAGTCCTAAACTACGAACAGTAGCCTTTTTTTCTGGCTTTTGTCCAATAACACTCTTTACTAACTCAATGCGTAATTTATTTGCCATATTAGCCCCACATATCCTTTAGTGCTTTTCCACGGTTTTGAGCTACAACACGAGCATTCATCATATTTTCTACAGCATTAAAAGTTGCACGAATTACATTTACAGATGTTCTAGACCCTTGAGATTTAGAAATAACATCTGTAATTCCAGCGGCATCCATAACAGCACGAACTGGCCCCCCCGCTTTTACACCTGTACCAGGACAAGCAGGCTTTAAAAGAACAGCTGAACTCTTATACTTACCGATAACTTCATGTGGAATAGTACCATTTTTTATAGGCATTAATGTTAAATTTGATTTTGCCTTATCAATACTCTTCCTTATAGCTTCAGTAACATCATTAGCCTTACCAAAACCAAAGCCAATTCTGCCTTTTTGGTCACCTACAACAGTTAATGCAGAAAAGGACATACGGCGTCCGCCTTTTACAGTTTTAGAGGTTCTACTTAGCTTTACTAACTTCTCAATAAATTCATCTTGAGGTTTTCTATCAGCATTTTTCTGGTGTTCCATAATAACTCCTAGAAGTCAATCCCGACTTTACGGGTTGCATCAGCCAATGCCTTTACAACGCCATGATAAAGATAACCATTACGGTCAAATACAACCTTTGTAATGTTTTTTTCTTTTAAACGTTGCCCCATTGCCTCGCCTAATTTTTCTGCACTAGCAACATTGGCCCTCAAATTAACGAAATCTTTTTCCAGTGTAGAGATAGAAGCAAGTGTTTTTCCCTCATCATCATCTATAACTTGAACATAGAGATTTCTTCCGCTTCTAAATACAGACATACGAGGTCGTTCTGCAGTTCCATACACTGACTTACGAATGTGAATTTTTCTATGCAGTCTTCTACGCTGCTTATCAGTCATCTTTCTTAACATCTTAATTCACCTTATTTTACGCCAGTTTTACCGACTTTACGTCTAATAACTTCAGTTTCGTAACGAATTCCCTTACCCTTATATGGCTCAGGACCACGCAACTTACGAATTTGGGCACTAAATTCACCAACTCTCTGCTTATCAATGCCAGAAATTGTTATTCTACCATTTTGGTCGGCAACAACAGTAAGTCCTTCTGGAATAATAGCAATAAATTCATTTGAATATCCCAAATTCATAACAAGCTCTTTACCACGAACTTCTGCACGATAACCAACACCTGTTATAATTAAAGACTTAGAAAAGCCAGAAGAAACTCCCGTAACCATATTATTGATAAGATTACGATAAAGCCCATGTGCTGCACTTGAATCTTTTGATTCATTAGAGGGAGAAACAATAACTTCATTTCCCTTTACCTCTACTTTTACAAGAGAATTAAAATTTTGTTTTAACTCTCCTTTAGAACCCTTTACAGTTACAACATTATCTGTTACAGACACTGTAACACCTGCTGGAATAGCAACAGGAAGTTTACCAACTTTAGATGCCATTGTATCCCCCCATTACCATACTGTACAAATCAATTCGCCACCAACCATTTTCTCAGAAGCTTTCTTTCCTGTTGTAACGCCTGTTGATGTAGAAATAATCAAAGTACCAAAACCATTATATACACGTGGTAAATCTCTATATCCAGAATAAACTCTACGACCTGGAGTAGAAATCTTTTTCATTCCGTGAATAACAGATTCATTCACATCATCATATTTTAAGAAGATACGAATAACACTATGACCGTTATCATCAGTAATCTTCTTAAAATTCTTAATATATCCTTCTGTCTTAAGGATTTTTACAATTTCCAGTTTCATCTTAGAGATAGAAACATCTACCTTCTCATGGCCGACTTTTGCCGCATTCTGGATTTTTGAAAGCATATCTGCTACTGGATCTGAAGCTGCCATTTTATTCTCCTGCCACTACCAAGATGATTTAGTAACGCCTGGTAAAAGGCCTTCACTTGCTAATTTGCGGAAACAAATACGACACATCTTATATTTACGCAAATATCCATGGGGTCGCCCACATATCTGACACCTGTTATAACGACGAGTGCTGTACTTAGGAGTGCGGGCTGCCTTAATAATCATTGATTTTTTAGCCATGAACTACTCCTTACTTTCTAAAAGGCATGTTGAACTTGGTCAACAAAGCACGGGCCTCATTGTCTGTGGGTGCGCTTGTTACAATACTGATATTCATACCAGAGATTTTTGTAATTTTATCAAAATCAATTTCTGGGAAGATAATCTGTTCAGTAATACCAAGAGAGAAATTACCATGTCCATCAAATCCCGTGGCCTTTATTCCGCGGAAATCCTTTACACGAGGTAGTGCAACATTAATTAATCTATCAAGGAACTCATACATTATATTTCCTCTAAGAGTTACCATTGCACCTATTTCATTTCCTGCACGAAGTTTGAAGTTTGCAATACTTTTTCTTGCTCTTGTTTTTACTGCTTTTTGACCAGTAATCTGAGTGAGATCTGTAACTGCAGCATCAAGAAGTTTCTTATTCGTGAGAGCCTCGCCAACGCCCATGCTTACCACAATTTTTTTAATCTGTGGAATCTGCATAGTTGATGTATAGCCCAGTTCTTTAAAAAGCTCTGGAGCGATTTTTTCCTTATAGACTTTCTTAAGCCGTGGTACGTAATTTTCCATTACAGTGTTTCTCCACACTTGCGGCAGACTCGAATCTTCTTGTCGCCGTCAATTTTATACCCTGCTTTCACAGGACGTCCACATTTTTTGCAGACTAAAGCTACATTTGAAATATCGAGAGGAGCTTCAACCTCAGCAATACCACCAGCATCTTGGTTGCTTCTTCTCTTTATTGCCTTTTTTACAAGGTTTGCACCACCAACTATAACGCGACAATGCTCCCCTTTCTCAAAAACACGAACTACAGTTCCGCGTTTACCCTTATCTTTTCCTGCAAGGATTTCTACGTTGTCATCCTTATGAATCTTATATTTCTGCTTCATATTGATTTACAACTCCTTATAGGACTTCTGGAGCAAGTGATACAATCTTCATAAAATCCATATCACGAAGTTCACGAGCAACAGGTCCAAAAATACGTTTTCCTTTAGGGTTTTTATCAGCATCAACGATAACACAAGCGTTATCATCAAAGCGAATATATGTACCATCAGGACGGCGATACTCTTTCGCTACACGAACAATAACCGCCTTCTGTACAGAACCTTCCTTTATTGTAGATGTAGGAATTGCTTCCTTTACAGCTACCACAACAATATCACCGATACTTGCATAACGACGATGGGACCCCCCCAACACCTTAATGCACTGAACCATTTTGGCACCAGAGTTATCGGCTACAACCAAATTTGATTGCATCTGAAGCATCTACTTACTCCTGCCTTATTTAGCACGTTCAATAATGGTATCAAGACGCCAACACTTATCTTTACTGATAGGTGCACATTCAATTATACGAACTGTATCACCGATATGCGCCTCATTCTTTTCATCATGAGCCTTACATTTCTTAGTTCGGGTTACATACTTCTTATAAAGACTGTCCATCTTCTTTGTGTCAATTGAAACAACGATAGTCTTATCCATCTTATCGCTAGTTACAATACCCACGAATGAACGTTTTCTACCTTTTGTATGAACAACATTCTGTTCTTCCATGTGTCAACTCCTACTTACCTGCAGAAAGTGCTTCAGCAGCAGATTTTCTAAAATTATCCAAATCCTGCTGATGAATAAGCGTATTCAAACGTGCAATCTCACGACGCATAGTGCGCTTCTGCATAGGATTATCCACATGACCTAGCACTGCCTGAAAACGCAAATCCATATATTGCTTTTTCATATCATTTCTTTTTGCAACAAGTTCAGAATAAGACAAGTCTTTATCAGTCTTTTTTGATTTAGCCATTTTCCTACCCCTACTCTACTGTTGGACGAAATGCTACTTTCGTTTTGATTGGTAATTTGCTAGCAGCCAAGTGCATAGCTTTTTCTGCCAAAGCCTTATCTACACCACCAACCTCAAAAAGAATCATACCAGGTTTTATTACAGCTGCCCAGAACTCTGGAGCACCTTTTCCCTTACCCATACGAGTATCAGCAGGTTTCTTTGAAACTGGCTTATCAGGAAAAACTCTTGTCCAAACCTGTCCCTGACGGTTAATGCAACGATTTATAGCAACACGTGCTGCCTCTATATGCTTTGCACCAAGCCAAATAGGTTCCATAGCAACTAAAGCTACTTCGCCAAAATCTACATAATTGTTACGTGTTGCATTACCAGTTGGTCTACCACGCTGAACTTTACGATGTGCAACTCTTTTAGGACTAAGCATTTTCTACTTTTCCTCCGTCATTTTTGTTGGAAGAACGAGCGGACTTATGATCACCATTAGGACGTTCACGGCGTGTTCTTTTTAGAACTTCACCAGCGTCTTCATTTTGTTCATGACCATAGTTCATTCCATTATAAACCCAAACTTTTACACCAATCTTACCGTAGGTAGTAAGAGCTTCATAGAAACCATAATCAATATCAGCTCTTAAAGTATGTAAAGGTACACGTCCCTCTTTGTGTTCTTCAGAACGACGCATTTCAGCACCACCTAAACGACCAGAAAGACGAATCTTTACACCTTGTGCACCGCCTTTCATTGCATTTGCAGTAGCCTGTTTCAAAGCCTTACGATATGAACCACGTCCAACAAGTTGGCGAGCAATATTTTGAGCAATTAAAGAAGCGTTTACTTCAGCACGTTTTACTTCTTTAATCTTTATTTGAACCTTTCTTTGTGCCTGTCCCATTTGTGCAAGTTGCTGCTGTATATCTGCACTTATTTTTTCAATAGTAGCACCTTTTACACCAATAATTACACCAGGACGAGCTGTATGAATTACAATAGTAACACGCTGAGGATGGCGAACAATTTCTATTTCAGCAATATCCGCATTCTTACATTCTGGAAGTTCATTCACCATTTTGCGAATCTTTAAATCTTCCAAAACTAAATCAGCATATTCACGAGAACCCGCATACCAGCGAGACTGCCAAGTTTTGTTTACTCCAAGACGTAAACCTATAGGACTAACTTTCTGACCCATCTTATTTACCCGCCTTTTCGTCAACTACGACTGTGATATGACACATACGCTTTAAAAGCTGGTCAGCACGACCACGTGCTCTAAACCATATTCTCTTAAGTCTTGGACCTTCATCAATGCGAATTTCCTTAACATAAAGCATATCTTCGTCAAGATTTTTATTTGCATAAAGTGCATTAGCAACAGCAGATTTTAATGTGCCATTGATAAGTTTAGCACCCTTCTGCGGCATAACCTCAAGAATAGCCATAGCCTCTGAACAGGTCTTTCTTTTTATAACATTAGCTACAGGGCGAACCTTCGTAGGTGAAGCAATGAGGAACTTTGTAGTTGCAACGTAACCTTTTGTTTCTGTCATTTTCAACCTTCCTTATTTACCTGCAGCTTTATCGCCGCCATGTCCTTTAAATGTACGTGTAGCAGCAAACTCACCTAGTTTATGACCAACCAAGTTTTCTGTTATATACACAGGAATCCATGACTTTCCATTATGAACAGAAATAGTATTGCCAACCATTTCTGGTATTATTGTAGAGCAGCGGGAATAAGTTTTTATCATTTTCTTATCTGCTGCGGATGACTTATTCATTTCCAAAACCTTTTTATAAAGAGATTTCTCTACAAAAGGTCCTTTTTTTACAGATCTAGACACGACTTATTCCTCCGCTACTTCTTGCGTCTGCTTATAATGAAGCGACTAGACGGCTTTCGTCTATTACGGGTCTTATACCCACGACAAGGCTGTCCCCATGGAGTAACAGGCTGATGTCCTTTACCAGCACCTTCACCACCACCTAATGGATGGTCAACAGGGTTCATAGCCATACCGCGAACTGTAGGACGAATTCCTCTCCAACGAGCACGTCCAGCCTTACCTAATTTTGCATTCATACGGTCTTCATTACCAACTACACCAACAGTAGCATAGCATTTACCATGAATACGTCTTAATTCTCCAGAAGGCAACTTTATAGTTACATAATCACCTTCTTTTGCAGCTACAAGTGCACCTGTTCCTGCAGAGCGAACTAACTGACCGCCACGTCCTAAGGTTAACTCTATATTGTGTACAGTAAAACCAACAGGAATTACTGCTAAAGGTAAAGCATTACCTACTGTAGGAGTAGCATTCTCGCCAGACATTACTTTTTGCCCAACGGTTAAACCTTTAGGAGCAATAATATAACGCTTCTCTCCATCTGCATACGCTATTAATGCTATATCAGCAGAACGGAAAGGGTCATACTCTATAGTCTTTACAGTTCCAGGAATACCATGCTTATTGCGTCTAAAATCAATTTCACGGTACTTTCTTTTATGTCCACCACCCTGATGACGTACAGTAATACGTCCACCAGCTCCACGACCAGCCTTGCGAATACGACCGGAGGTTAAACTTTTTTCGGGTTTATCGGCTGTAATTGCATCGCGGACTAAATCAACTCGTCCACGTGTACCTTTTGAATAAGGTTTATATATTTTAAGAGCCATATACGTCCCCTTTTCCTCTATAATGAAAGTTAAATACTTTCAAAAACCTTAATTGTTTCACCAGGTGCAAGTTTTACTATTGCTTTTTTATAACTAGAAGTTTTACCTGGTCGTCCACGAAGACGCTTTGTCTTCCCATGAACATTAATAGTTGTACAATTCACTACCTTTACATTAAAAAGTTTTCTTACAGCTTCTTTTATTTCTATTTTAGAAGCAGCAGGAGCAACCTTAAAAGTGTATTTATTCTGTTCGCGGAGTGCTGTTGCTTTTTCAGAAAGAATTGGTTCAATAAGAACATCTTCTAATACCATTATTTAGCCTCCCCTTTTGAATAAAATTCAGATAGCTTTTGTGCAGAGCCTTCTAACATAACAATCTTTCGCGCATAAAATAAATCATGTGCACGCAAGCGATTATATGACAAGAAATATACATTTGGCAAATTACGTCCAGCCTGCTTTATACGACTATCATCATCTTTTAAAAGTATTACTGTGCGTGTAGATTTTGCCTCTTCTGCAGGTTTTTCACCCTTAGAAAGATTAGTAAGGATTTTTACTAAATCCTTTGTTTTTCCGCTTTCAATAGTAAAATCTTCTACTACAGTTAAGCGGTCAGCCTGTGCCTGAAGACTAAGGATAGACTTCATAGCTAAGCGTTTTTCCTTTCTAGGAATAGAATAAGAAAAATCTCTTGGTTTAGGTCCAAAAATAGTACCACCACCTACATTTATTGGAGATTTTTTATCACCACGTCGAGCATTGCCTGTTCCCTTCTGTTTATAAGGTTTAGCATTGCTACCATGAACTTCAGCACGTGTCTTTGTACAAGCTGTGCCTACACGTTTATTTGCTAACTCATTCGTGATGGCATAATAGATAACATCTTCATTTACTGGTAAGCCAAAAACATTATCATCAAGATTGATAGTCCTGAGTTCTTTACCATCGACTGAATAGACTTTCTTTTCCATACTATTCCTCGATCCTATTTTTTAACCGCAGCTTTTACAATAAGCGTACAATTTTTGACCCCAGGAACTGCACCGCGAACCATAATTACTTTTAGTTCAGGGTCAACTTTTACAATCTTTAGGTTCTGAACGGTAACACGGTCAGCACCCATACGACCTGCCATCTTAACACCTTTTAAGGTATGTCCAGGTGTTGTACAAGCTCCTGTACCACCTGCTTCACGATGGAATTTTGAACCATGTGTTGAACGTCCACCATGGAAACCCCATCTCTTCATAACACCTTGAAAGCCTTTACCCTTAGAAGTGGCAGTAACATCAATATATGATGTTTTATCAAAAAGCTCAACACCTATCTGGTCGCCAACTTTTACTTCACCGTCAAAATCACGAAATTCTTTTAAATGACGTTTAGGTGTTATGTTTTCAGGAAACTGTCCAGCATACGCTTTATTAGCCTTGCCTTGTTTCATATCCTCAAGTCCAAGAACTACAGCATTATAACCACATTTTTCCTGTGTCTTTGTAGCAATGACAGTATTTGGCTCAACATGGATCACGGTTACTGGTGTCAGATTCCCGTTTTCGTCAAAAACTTGTGTCATGCCTACTTTTTTTGCTATCAGACCTTTCATCTGAAACTCCTCTATAAGCCGTCATTCCCGATCCAATGGGAACCGTACTTTTAATTTTACAATAAGTTTAAAACTTACTGTTTTATCTCTACATCAACACCTGCAGGCAATTCAAGTTTCATCAATGAATCCATAACAGCCTGCGTAGGGTCGTAAATATCAATAAGACGCTTATGAGTGCGCATCTCAAACTGTTCACGAGACTTCTTATTTACAAAAACTGAACGAAGTACCGTTACTTTATTAATTCTCGTTGGCAAAGGAATAGGACCAGAAACTTTTGCACCAGCCTTTTGAACCTGTTGAACGATATCTTTTGCACTCTGATCGATAAGAGCAACGTCAAATGCACGAAGTCTCACTCGAATCTTTCCATTAGCCATTATTTACTCCTAAAAGGGCAGACCTAATCTTAATTTGGTACATAGCAAACTAAGATTTACCTGCCCTCATATTAACTATTCAACAATCTTTGTAACCTGACCAGATGCAATGGTGTGACCACCTTCACGGATAGCCAACTTTAGACCTTCATCCATAGCGATTGGGTGAATGAGTTCACCAATAATCTTTACGTTATCACCAGGTTTTACCATATCTACACCATCAAGAGTTACAGTACCTGTAATATCAGTTGTTCTGAAGTAGAACTGTGGGCGATAGCCTGAGAAGAATGGGCTGTGGCGTCCACCTTCTTCCTTTGAAAGAACATAGAGCTGAGCCTCGAACTTTGTGTGTGGGTTGATTGAACCTGGCTTTGCCAAAACCTGACCGCGAACAACATCTTTTTTCTCAACACCGCGGAGAAGAATACCAACGTTATCACCAGCCTGTCCCTGATCAAGAGTCTTCTGGAACATCTCAATACCAGTAACAGTTGAGTT
>CAJOPO010000199.1 GCA_905236315.1 uncultured Treponema sp. | reverse complement strand
TAAGGGCTGCCGTAAATAAATCTATTGTTTCCATGAGGGGATTTTACCATATTTACCCACAATTTTCAGCGAAAGGCCAAAAAAACTGAGTTTTCACTTAGATTTAATAATACATAAAGGCGGATAAAACCTAAAGTCTAAAAAAATATTCTTTTAATATCAATTTTTGGTTGACAGAAAGGCATTTACGTATTATGTTACTACTTGTAGTAGTATTCTATAGGAGATAATAATGGAAGTTCGTTCAGACTGTTTATATAAATGTATTTCTAATTCACGATACACACCCTATCTTTTAGCAAAAAAAATAGGGGCTAAAGCCATTTTAGAATCTGCAAGTTTTGCAAAAGGCAGGGAACGCTATTCAATTTTAATGGCAGAAGAAGCTTTTAAGATACAGCAAGAAGATGATAACATCAGTTTTATTGTAGATGGAAAAACAGTTCCTTTTGACGCAAAAAGCATATTACAAGGGGAAAAAAGCCTTGACGCAGTAGGACACGAAAAATCACCAGACATCTTAGATGCCCTTCTATATGTAGCACAGCAAAATAAGCAACCAGAGGGAAATCTTGCAGACCTTCCCCTTCCCGCAAGTGGACTTGGATATTTAAGCTATGAGTTTGCCAAACACTGCGACAATATTCGCTTTTTTGAGCAAAAAGATGAATTAAACATTCCAGAAAGTCTTTTTGTTACAGGGCACATTTATATCATCTTTGACCATTTTACAGAAGAAATCCATATTTTTGCACTCAACTACAATGAACATCAGATTGACTTAAACGCTGCTATGGAAAAACTCCTAAAGCAAATGAACAATATGGATTTTTCATACCTTGAAGAAGAAGAGCAATCTTTTGATTACAAAATACTTACAGACACAGAAAAATCAAAACAAGAATACATAAACAAGGTGAATATCCTAAAAAAGCACATCGTAGCGGGTGATATAATCCAAGCGGTTCCTAGTCGCCGCATTCAAATTGAATGTAATGCCCCTGCTATGACAGTTTACGGCAAACTAAGAAAAGTAAATCCCTCTCCTTATCTATTTTATATTGACTTTGGAGACTTCCAGTTCACAGGAGCATCTCCTGAAAGTCTTGTACGTGTTAGAAAGGGAAAAGCCGTAATTCACCCCATTGCAGGAACCATCCGACGTGGCAAAAACGATGCCGAAGATGAAAAATTAAAACTAGAACTAAAAGAAAATCCAAAAGAGCAGGCAGAACACCTTATGCTTGTTGACCTTGCAAGAAATGATTTAGGCAGAGTGTGTCAAAGTGGTAGCGTAAAGGTAAGTCAATATATGGAATGTGAACTTTTTAGCCATGTAATTCACCTTGTAAGCACAACAGAAGGAACTGTAAAAAAAGGAATAAAGCCTATTCAAGTTTTAAGAGCCTCCTTCCCAGCGGGAACTGTAAGCGGTGCTCCCAAAATCTCTGCAATGCAAATCTTAAGCGGATTAGAAAAGACAAAGAGAAGATTTTATGCAGGAGCGGTGGGCTATATCCAGCCCTGTGGGGATTTAGACTTTTGCATTTCCATTCGCTGTGCCTTATTGCAAAAAAACATTTGGAACTTACAAGCAGGTGGAGGCATAGTTTATGACTCTAATCCAGAAAGAGAATACACAGAAACCTGCGAAAAACTTGGTGCCCTAATAGATACACTTACAAAATAGAGGTCATTTATGATTTTAGTTATAGATAATTACGATAGTTTTACTTTTAATGTTACGCAAATCTTACAGACTGTAACAGATAAGGAAATCGTTCTTGTAAGAAACGATGAATATACAATAGAAGAACTTAGTGCTATGAAACCTGAATATTTAATTATCTCTCCAGGTCCTGGCACACCGTATCAAGCTGGTATATGTGAAGACGCAATTCGCTACTTTGCAGGTAAAATACCAATTTTAGGCATCTGTTTAGGACATCAAGCCATTTGCGAAGCCTTTGGAGCTAGAATTGTTCAAGCCAAATACATAAGGCACGGCATTGTAGAAGAAATAAAGCTAGACGGAAGAGGGCTTTTCCGCTCAATAGGGAAGTCTGCAAAGTTTACGCGCTACCATAGCCTTGTAGTAGACGAAAGCACCTTGCCACAAGATTTTGAAGTAACAGCACGCGCTAAAGACGGAGATATTATGGGCATTAGGCACAAAACCTTGCCCATAGAAGGAATACAGTTCCACCCAGAAAGCATTGCAAGCGAACATGGGGCAGCCCTACTTTCTGCCTTTATAAACTATAGGCGCGATAACATTGTTGTAGCAGACTGCTTAAACCAGTTAATCGCAAAAAAAGATTTAAGCGAAGAACAAGCAGCTTTCTTTATGGATAATGTAACCGATGGCTCTATGGACGAGAGGGCTATGGCGGCTATCCTTGTAGCAATGGCAAGTAAGGGACC
>CAJOPO010000198.1 GCA_905236315.1 uncultured Treponema sp. | reverse complement strand
TGAGCGGAAACCCGCAGTCTTTATAGATTTTTCGCTACGCTCAAAATGACTGCTTGAAAATTTCAGCATACTTTCTGTAACACCATCAAAATTTGAAATGGTGTGTAAAGTTTTACTTCGCTGTGAATTGGATGAAAAAAGGTATAGGATTTGTATCACGAATCCTATACCTTTATGGTCTAAAGGTTATACCTTTGCATTATGAAGGCTATACCTTTATGCTACGAAGGTATAACCTTTTTTATGTTTATTAGCTATATTAGCTAACTTTTGGCTCTGTCATTCTGCTCTTTATGTTGTGGAATGAATAGCTGTAAAGGATTTCTGCAACGTTTAGTAATGGCTTTCTTATAGAAAGTCCCATAGTATATGCAAAGTCTGATGCTACCTTTGTTGCCTCTGGGTTCCAGAGCATTATGTTTTCAAGATTTACATATACAGCATTTTCTGCTTCTGCAATAGCCTTTATATGTGCATTCATTTCTTTTATAGTCTTATCTGAATATGGGTTGTCTACAGAAACAAGTGCGATACGGCAGTTTTTGTTAAGGCTCTTAATATTTTCTATAAGAGCTAAATAGTTATTATCAAAAGTCTTTGAATCTGTTTTGAAAAGTTTTGTATCATTTTCGCCAAGGTGAAGCATTACTGCTTCTGGCTGTAAGGTGGCAATATTCTTGTTAAAGTATTCATTTGCAGAAGAAAGTGAGAGGGAAACTGCACTCTTGTTGTAAATATCAAAGTTAAAGCCAAAGTCTTTTGCAAGTAAATCAACTGGAATATAGTTATCGGTACCAGTTCCCATAAGGATAACGGCATTTGTGTTTTCTACAGAAGTATCTACTCTGTTAATGTATTCATCAAAAGAATTGCTAAAGTTTGTCATATTTTCCTCCTTTTCTTCCTTTATATCTATAGTTTTAATTTTATTAGAACTACCTACATTCTTTTTATCAAGAGCCACATTTCTTATATAAACAAAGATGTTCATCATAACTATTGCAAGATTTAAGAAGTAAACTACTAAAACATAGTTAAACTGACCATTAATTATTTTTGCACTAATGCCTGCTATATATCCTGTAATTATTAATATAATGAAAGGAAGGCTAGTTCCTTTTGCTGTTCTGGCTTTATAAGCTTTCATAACATTTAATGGCCAAGAAAAACCAAAACATACCAACATAGCAGCTTCTAATAAATGTGCAAAGTTCATTTTCTATCTCCTATAATTTAAGCACCCTTTCAAAATCTAGTAATCTTTGAATGTGCTTTAATTGTTTCCTTAATTTGTTTATGGCTTTAGTATATCACAGTGCAAAAAACACGCAATTTTTTGAAAGTTAAAAAAATCTTTTATAAGTTTTAGAACTTTTTTAATGTTTTAAGACCTTTTGAAAGTTTTCATAACTTTTTTTACTTTCAAAAGGTAGACTTTTTTCTTTATCCCGAACGACTTGTGTCATTTTCGAATTTATTTTAGAACCTCTTGTAGCGTAGGCCCTTATTAACTACTAATAGACTTTTGATGAAGCCTTTTATATACTATTCTTATGAATAAAAAAAACATAGGTAGCCTTAACGCTATTCGTAAGCAAATGCAAATCACTCAATTAATATTTATATTTTTTATTACAGTTTTATTAAGCGGGGGAGGGGCTTTTATAAGCATTAGCTCTGCCGAAAAAGACTTTAGTCAAAATCTGCAAAACACTTCTAGCCTAATTACAAGACTGTATAACTTTACTAAAGGCTTTTCGCAAGAAGAACTATGCGCTTATATGGATAGCATTGTAAATGAACTTTCTGGTGTAGATGTTATTTCTATAGTAGATATTAATCTAAATAGGCTCTATCACACTCATCATGAATTAATAAATACAAAGTATGATGGCAATATTCCAGATTTTGAAAAACATTCTTCTGGATATTATACGGAAGATGACATAGGACCTTCGGGACCACAACGAAGAATTTATTCTGCTGTATATGATAATGGAAAATATGCAGGATTTATAATGACTATAAGGCTTAACTCTTCTATGACAAGCGTTATTTTAAGAATATTGGTTTTGTTTTTAATAGTAACGCTTACTGCCATTATTTTGGAACTAGTTATATTGAGTTTAACTTCTAAAAAAATTACAAAAGAGTTCCTTAGCTTTACAGAAGATTTTGAGGGAACAAAGATATTAGTTGATTCAATGCGGGCAAATAATCATGATTTTACAAATAAATTGCACGTTATTATGGGGCTTATACAGATTGGTGAATATGAAAAAGCCGTGTCTTATATTCAGAATATTTCGATGATTCAAAAAGAAACTATAAGCCGTGTAATGAATAGCATAGAAAATCCTTCTTTTGCGGCATTAATTGTAGGAAAAATTGCTAGAGCCTGCGAATGTGATGTTAGATTTATCCTTCAAGATGGAATATGTTTTAAAAGCGATGACATAGAAGTTCCTTCTGAAGCCCTAGTTACAATTACAGGTAATTTAATAGATAATGCCCTTGATGAAATGAACTATAATGCTGAAAATTATGAAAAAGAAAAATCTCTTGTTTTTGGAGTTTATACAAAGCCCGGAAAACTTTTAATTACTGTAAAAGACACAGGACGAGGTATACCCTTAGATGTGCAAGATAAGATATTTGAAAATGGTTTTTCTACAAAGGGTAGCGGTAGAGGCATAGGGCTTTTTCATACAAAGCAATTAATAGAAAGTTTGGGTGGTAAGATTTCTTTTGAAACAGAAGAGGGAAAAGGCACTTGTTTTATAGTTGCCCTTGAGAAATAGAGCCTGTTTTAATTAGGATTAGAAAAATGAGTTATAGTGTTCTTATTGTAGAAGATGACCCCATGGTACTAATGATAAATAGTCAGTTTGTTTGCAAAAATACTGATTTTATTGTTGCAGGTACGTGTAGGAATGGAAAAGAAGCAATAGATTTTTTACAAGAAAACAA
Organism: uncultured Treponema sp.; assembly: GCA_905236315.1. Taxonomy (GTDB): domain Bacteria; phylum Spirochaetota; class Spirochaetia; order Treponematales; family Treponemataceae; genus Treponema_D. The sequence continues at coordinate 2,109 of CAJOPO010000198.1, read as the reverse complement.
GGTGGATTTAATTCTTCTTGATGTATATATGCCAGTTATGAATGGAACAGAAACCTTAAAAAAGATTCGTAAAATGCAAATTAATACGGATGTTATTATGGTAACGGCTGCAAATGATAATACTACAATAGAAGAAACTATGCACTTAGGGGTGATGGACTATCTTGTAAAGCCCTTTACTTTTGAGCGTTTTAATGTATCTTTAGAAAAGTTTGCACAGAAAAATCGTATACTAAAAGAAAACTCTGTAATGGACCAGAGTTGCATAGATAGCTTAATTTCTACTAGTATAGCGCAGAAAGAAGGTAAAGAAGGTAAAGAAGGTCAGGAGAGTGTAAAGCAGAATAATATAGTAGTAAAAGAAAAAACTTCGGAAAGCGTAAGTATTCCAGAAAATCTTCCAAAAGGTATACAGCAAAAGACTTTATCGCTGATACAAAACTATTTTAAGACAAATACCTCGTGGGTTGGTGTAGATAGTATTTCTGAGGTTTTGGGTGTTTCTATTGTAACCGTTAGAAATTATTTGAATTACCTTGTAAAGATAAAATATATAAAAGAAAGCGTAAATTATGAAACGGGAGGCCGCCCTAGTATGCTATACAAGGTAAGATAAATTGATTTTTCGCTTGACTATGCGCTATAATAAAATTGTGAGGCATTTTTGAATGAAGAAAGAAGTTCCTATAGAAAAAATATATGAAGCGGCAAGTAAAGGTTTTGCTAGATATTTAGGTTATCCTAGCTTTCAGTCATATTTAGATAAATCTAGTTTTTTGCAGGTTGATATTGATAAAAATAATATCTTAGCCTTTAATGCAGGTATTAATTTTTTTAATAAACTTGTCTTTATAGATGGCACTTCGTATGATGAATTTATAAAAAACTTTTTTAAGACCATTAGCAATATAAATCCTAGTGTGCAAGATTTCTTTAGTAGAGAATACTTAAAAGAATGTTTTTTGCAGGGAGAGGCAACTGTTTTTACAGAATTTGAATGTGTTATAGAAGATATTACATTTCATAATCAAGTGGTTTGCATGCTACATAATGAAGATAATTCTTTATATGCAGATTTTTTTATATATGACACTACAGAACAAAAAATACTAACAGATGCCTTGCGCCGTAGTGCAGAGTATGATTCCCTTACGGAACTTTTCAACAGAAGTGCAGTAGATAGGCATATTCAAGAATATTTTACACAGTGGCTAGAAGAACAAGCAGCGGTTATCATTGTTGATATAGATAATTTTAGATTATTTAATGATAATTATGGGCATCATGTGGGTAATGTTGTTATAAAGGAAACGGCTCGCGCCCTAGAAAGATATTTAGGAAATAATTCTATTGTTGGACGTAATGCAGGCGATGAGTTTATTGCTTTAATAAAGAATACTTCAAAAGAGCAAACAGAAACAATGCTAAAGGAGCTCTTAAATTCCTGCAATGCAATAGAATACGAGGGAAAAACTTATAAATTTACGCTTTCTGTAGGTTGTGCTATGTATCCTGAGCAGGGAATAGTTTATCATGACCTTGCAAAAAAGGCACATAGAGCAATGTTAAATGTAAAAGCTAACGGTAAAAATGCTATTTTCTGGTACAAGGAGGAATCTCATGATTGATACAGATAATATTCCAACAGGCTTACCTGGAGGTTTTTTTATATATGAAGCTACAGGCGCAGAGAAACTTCTTTGGGCAGATGCAAATATAATATCATTATTTGATTGCTCCACAATGGAAGAGTTACTAGAGTTTACTGGTGGTAGCTTTAGGGGAATGGTTCATCCAGAAGATATTTCTAATATAGAGAATACTATCCAAAGCCAGACTATGTACGGAGAAAAGCGTCATGATTATGTGCGCTATCGTATAAAGACTAAGAAAGGCACTGTGCGTTATGTAGAAGATTTTGGTCATCTTATGCACACAAAAGATAGAAAAAGTTATTTTTATGTCTTTATAATAGACGTTGAGCAAGAAGAATTCCTTAGTAAAAGACGTAATAGCTATGCAGAGGCACAGATATTTGCACAAAATCAAGATAGAGATGCCCTTACGGGATTGTTTAATATGCCTCAGTTCTATCAGACTGTGCAAGCG
>CAJOPO010000197.1 GCA_905236315.1 uncultured Treponema sp. | reverse complement strand
CGCGCTATTATAGCGACTTACAACTCGCAGGCACCTCGAAAAACTTTCTGAAAGGAAGTTTTTCGAGGTGCCCTTATGTAGTTTATAGCAACACTATTTTATAGCCAAAGACGCTTTCAAAAAGACCGCCTTTTTCTGCCATTGCAAGTTTTTCTAGGCTTAGGCTTTCATTTGTTTTTATCCTGAATGTAAGGCTATCTTTTACAAAATCTATGGTAAAATCAGTGAGTTTTTGTTTATGGCTTCGGTCTAAGGCATCTGCTACTCTAAGTATGGCAGCAAGCTTTAATATTAACATACGGTCGCTTCGTTGTAATATTAAGAAATCAGAATCCTCTTGGGGTAGTTTTGTTCCCTTATGATAGTAAGCGGTAAGGGCTACTATATTTATTTCTTCCTTGCTAAGACCAAATATTTCTGAATGTTGAATAATATATTTACTGTGTGCGTTGTGGTCTTCTGCTCTTATAAACATTCCCACATCATGCAAAAGGGCACTTACTTCAAGCAAAAGACGCGCTTTAGGAGATAGATCTGCTTCATTTTGCATAGAATTATATATTCTAAGGCACATAGTACGCACATATTGAGCATGTTTTTCGTCCCCACGATATTTTCTAAGCAAAGTGGCAGCACTAGCAACAATCTGCTCGGCAAACTCTTTTTGAAGTTCTTTATTTTTATCGCTTACACAACTTATAAGAAGTCCATCTCTTAAAGAAACCTCTGGCACCAAAATGGAGTCTATATTAGTAACCTTTATAAATTGCCTATACGCTAATAATGATAGCTGAAAAGTTTGCGCTTCTGCATAGCTTAGTTTAAACTTTGTTATTATAAGGTCTACAGGATATTTTAAAACGTTTTCTACAAAGGTATCAAAATCACTTCTTCTTATTGCCCACAAAAACGGTGTAACACAAGTGCCCGCGTGTAGAGCCGCTATTTTCATATCCGTTCCTAATGTAATAAAAGAATGTAGGCTGTCTATGTTTAATTCTTCTTTTAGAACCCCATGGGTGTTGCTTATAAACTCTTCTAAAAAACGGCGTGCATCTTCAAATCTGTGTTCATCATCAAGGGTACCTCTCATTGCATAAATCTGCTGTTCTATTATAACCGTACCCAGCCGCAAAGAATGAGCACCCACCATGCGCCCTTTTTCCATAAGGATTATTTCTGTAGCTCCGCCTGCAATCTCTAATATAACGTAGTTTTCCTGCTTTACATCTATGTTTTCATCTTTTAGACATGACGTTACCGCCATATACATAAGGCGGTTTTCTTCTATGCCGTCTATAACACGTACCGTAAAACCAGTTTTTACTTTTATTCTATCTACAAAGGGGTCTTTATTTATGGCTTCGCGAACTGCACTAGTGGCTATAACCATTGCCTCTTGAGCCTGTATTCCCCACGAGGCAATTTGTTCTTTAAAGAGATTTAATATGCGTACACATTGAACTTGGGTTTCGCGGCTTATAGAACCAGAAGTAAAGACTTCCCGCCCTATGCTTAAAGGCAATTCTGCTCTATCAAGCACATTGTGCAGGGGGTCTTGCTTTTCAGCCCTAGCCTTTGTTGCCATATCAGCAACTAAAAGCCGTATACCCGTAGAGCCAATTTCTATAACGGCTTTTGGCGATGTCATTACAATTTATCTATAAGCATAGAACACTTACCAGAAGGAATGGGCAAGGTCTTTTTCTTTTGGTCTAGGATATTAATGGTAAAGTAATAAAGTTTTTCACTTTCCATTTGTATCTCCCAGCCGCGATTGCTTTTATTGCTTAATATAGTGATTAAGTTTCGCTTTAAAGACAATTTTTCTATGCCCATAATCTCTAAATTAGGAATAACCCAGTCAACCGTTTTACGAGGAAGGCTAATGCTTAGTCCTATAACGTTTTCTATCATAAGAGCAATGGTAGAAAGACCTGCAAAGTGAACAAATCTTTTGCGAGGGAAAGCAACCCAGTCGTGCATTATGGCAGGACCTTCTTTAGTAGGTAGGTACGCTTCGTATAAATCGCCTTTTTGCTTTGTATCTATGGGGCTTAATCCTTCCAAAATATAATATAAATGCCTTATAGCACATTCGCGCGCAAGAGAATAACGCTGATACTTTTCAAGCCCCTTTATTACCATAAAATCAAAGGGTGGAAATACAGAACCTCTAAAACCTTCTCCGTCTAAAGAAAACATAGGATGGTCTGCGCTTAAAGAGGGGAAGGGATGGTCTGTGCCAAAGGTTTGAGGATTACTTAAATGAGAGATTAATATATCTGCTCTGTCTGCATTAGGAAGTTCTGCAAGCAAAGGCCAAAATCCCGCAATGGTCTTTGCTGGGAGTTTCTTTTCTTCTATATCAAGGTCATGGTAAAAACCAGTTTCTGAATCCCACATTAAGCCGTTAATGCGAGTTTTTAGGCTAAAATACATTTTTTTATAAGAAAAACTTAATTCCTTGTCATTAAGAATGTCTCCAAGTGCAGACATGTGCGCTGCATTTATGGCCATGCAACAGTTAAAGTCCACTGGGTAAAAAGCCCCCTCGCGCGGAGAATTAAACATTGTAGAAAACTGATAGGGCACAGAATAAAGACCATTCTCTTTCTTAAAAGTATTTTCAAGCCATATCATATAACGCTGCAAAATAGGCACCACTTCTTTTATGCGGCGTTTATTTGCACTTTTATGATAAAGGTTAAATTCTGCCCAAGCGAATAGTGGAATACCAACGCCTTCTGGGTTCTCTTGAGTAAAGATGGGGGTATTGGTATCGGCATCGTACTTCCATCTAATAGCTCCACTTTCTTCTTGACGCGCATAAAAATAGTCTATATTTTTATTTGCAGCATAATTGCGATTTGAATAAACAAGAAAGAAAGAAGAGAATATAGATTCTAGCTGGTCTAATACATATTTTCCATCCATTGGATAAATAAATAAACCATCAGATGAATTTTCTTTTTTTACAGGGTCTACCCAATAGTCCGAAAGCCAATTCCATGTCTTATCATATATATCTACAAAATCCTGATCGTAAAAGTGGATTTTGGGAAAATCTCGTTTATTCACGCAAACTCCTCAGAATTTTTTCGGGGAAAAATTCACTTTATACACTGTTTTATTATATCATAAAATAAAAAAAAACGGTATAATTTTATAAATTTTTTTAGGGGCTAATAAAGTGTATAAGTCTTATGTATATCTTGAAATTAGAGTTTTGCTTTCTGCAGTGCCGGGTGTCTTTATTTTTAAGGATAATTCAACGGCAGCAACAGATATACAATCTGCAAAAGAACGCCTTATAAAGCAATTTTCTTCTACCCAAGACGAATTCTTTATTACAGAGGCAAAGATTCAGCCCTCTGTTCTTCATAAGGCAGCAGCCCTAGCAAGTGCTTTAGGTGGCAAAATGCTAGAAAGTGCACCTTTAGAACATCTTACAGCAAATATTCAGCAGCCACCTGATGATAGAAATTATACAGGTTGTTCTGTAAAGGTAGCAGAAGGTGGCGGCCTTGATATAATGTTCCATAAAAAATCTAAACATATTGCTATAGAAGAGCTACGTATAGAAGAGCGTTCTGGACATCTTACAAGAAGTGGAAATGGTAAACCTCATATAGACTGGACTTACGCAGGTTGCCCATGTATAAGAATAAAAACCAGTGCCGACTTTGAAGTGGGGGAAGAAGCGCAACTTTTTTTGCAAGAACTTTATACAGTTATGGCATATCTAAAGCTAATAACAGGAGAGTTAGGAGAAGCCTCTGTAAGATGTAATGCTTATGCAGCCCTTGCAGAATACCCACAAAAGCCTTCTTATGTAGTAAAGTTACGAAATCTTAATTCATTTAATTTTGTTCGCAAAGCCATAAACTCAGAAATGTCTAGGCAAGAAGAGGTTTTAAGTTCAGGGAGAACAATAGAAAGTGAAAGCCGCTTATGGATAGAAGAGCGCAATACAACGGAATCTTGGAAAAGCCGCAATGCAACAACGGCTAAGTTTGAAACTGTGCTTCCTCTTGTAAATGTTCCTATTTCTACAGAATGTGGAGGAAACGCCCTTACGATAGAACTTCCTTCTGTGCGCAGGGCAAGGCTTAGAAGCGAGTATGGGCTTTCAAGACTGCGCTCCCAGTTTATATGTAGCGAAAAAGACCGCGCCGACTACTTTGAGCAAGCCGTAAAAGAAGGAGGTTCGCCACTAACTACGGCTCGCTGGATGGCGGGGGAATTGATGAAGCTATTAAATGCTTCAAATCAGTCTATAAGGCAGTGCCGCTTAACACCACAAAAGTTTGGCTATATAATGCACATTTTGGATATAGGGCGCATACATAGTGGCATGGCAAAAAACATTATGCAGGCGGTTTTTGAAACAGGTAGGGAGCCAGAAGAGGTAATTAGAACTCAGGGCTTTGTGTTGCTTTCTTCTAAAGAAGAGATAGAACCCTTTGTAGACAAGGTTTTAAAAGAAAATCCTGGTAGTGTAACAAGTTTGCAGAATGGAGAAATGGCTCCCCTTGAATATCTAACAGGCTGCGTATTAAAAGAAAGTGGCAATAAAGCCGTTCCCCTAGTGGTAAAAGCCCTTATAAAAGAAAAACTAAAAATTAGCGTTATATATGTTTTGACGATGGGAGGAGCTATTACTGCATGGAAAAGGGAAGACGGCACTATAGTAGCTGGCAATTCAGAAAGCGTAAAGGCTTTAATAGAGCGCACAGAAGAGTTCCCCGTGCAGATAACCCCTGTGCGCACTATGCTTAGTGAAGAAACAGAGCCTTCGGACTGGGCAGCTCTTATAGCAGAAATAAAAAAGCGCATAGAAAGCGGAACGGTAAACGGCATAGTAGTAACTCACGGCACAGATACCTTGCCCTATACGGCGGCTTTGTTATTCTGGCTATTTGGTGCCTCTGATGTTCCTGTTGTGCTAACGGCATCTTCTACGCTTCCCACAGAAGGTGAGGAGGCTGCACAAAACCTAAACTATGCAGTGCAGATAGCCCGCCAAAAGAGAAACGGTGTGTATGTGGCATACAACAAAAAGCTATATTCGCCTTTGAACCTAAAGTTTTGGAACAAGCGCAATGCAGAATTTGATAACTGGAATCTTACAGAGCCTCTGTTCAGCTATGAAGGGGGAATAAGCACGCAATTTTTATCTGTACAAGAGCCTGATTTTTTGATTATGGCGAGTCTTTTAAACGAAGCGGCGCATAATTTATCTGTAGTAAGGCTATATCCTGGACTTTTGGGCTTTAGGCTAGAAAAAATGTTATGCGAAAGTCATGAATATGGCATAAAAACAATCATACTAGAACTTTATGCTTCTGGCACTGGTAATATGCGCCATAGCGATTATTCACTAAAGCCACTCTTACTAAACGGCAGGAAACACGGCATAACGTTTTATGCTACCTCTCAGCAAGAATGTTCAGTAGACTTTTCTGAATATTCTACAAGTGCTGATGTATGGAGAAATGGTGCCGTTCCTATGGGGATATTAACTACAGAATCCGTTGTAGCCTTATATTTTGCCTCTTGCCTTATTGCAGATAATTATGAAGAATTAGAAGAATTAATGGAAACTGGTCCTGATTACTTATGAGAGCTATAAACTTTAAAGTTAAAAATATTTTTTTATTAAATCTGTTACTCTTTTTATACATAATGTTTCTTGTTCCCGCTCACGCTAGAATAGTGCGCATTCCCTCATGGGAAACATTTGAGTTTTTGTGTGATGACAGAAAACCTATGTGCAGGGAATATTATGAATCCTTTTTAAACTTAATAGCTGACCGCTGTAACTGGCAATTTGAATATTACACAGAAAAAACACTAGAATCATTTGAAAAAGTAAAAAAAGGGAAACTAGATTTAGTATATGATATTGCTCGCACTCCAGAAAGGGAAGCGGATGGCATTATTTTTAGTAAGTACCCCTGCCTTACCGCACATATTTTTTTAGTCTGTCCACTACAAAATGCAAAATATAACAATTCAAACTTAGAAAGCCTAAATGGTAGCATAGTAGGATATGCAAGTGGCGACCCAGTGCAAAAGCAACTATTAGAAAACTTTGCTTTTCAAAATGCTCTTTCTATACATATACAGCCAGTTCCCTACGAAGAAGATAGAGACCTTGTTTTTGAAAACGAAAGGGTAGACCTATGTATGACAACAAGGATGTCTGCACAAAATTTTAAGCATAAGATTATTCATAGCTTTAGTACACTGCCCCTATACTTTGCTTCTTCTAATCCACAAATCATTGAAGAGCTAAATGCTGCTGTAGAAGACTTATTAAAAGAAGACCCACTTTTTTTAATGCCCTTTATGTATGACTCTATTTCTGAGCAAATATTTATAGAAAACAACTTAACTACAGAAGAAACTATTTATGCAAAAAATACAAAGGGAGTAACTTTATATGATGATGACCTCTATTTAGAACTAGATAAAGACTTTGATGTAAAAAAAGAGTATTGGTCTTTTGTTTCTAGCATAACAGGCACTAAGTTTAACATAGACGCAAGGAATACAGAAATCACAAAGCCAGGTCTTTATGAAGTTGCCACAGAAAAAAGGTATTCTTCTATAATAAAGAACTGCTACACAGATACCTTTTATTCTATGAGGGTGCGCCTTATCTGTACTCCAGGCAAAAGCCCTGTAGACTTTATGAATTATACAGAAAGTCCTACAGAAGAAAACAATCCCTGCATAGCAATTACTCCAGATATTGTAAAAACTCTTCCCTTCTTTGAAAATAAATTTAAGGATTTTGACTATATAATCTTAGATAATGCAGAATCATGCTTAAAACTTCTTTCTAACAAGGGCTGCGATGCGGCTCTTATAAACAATGCCTACTTACAAAGATACAGAATCACAGATTATAAAAGATTGCGCAACCAACACTCGCCACTTTTTGAAGTTCCTATGTGTATTTTTGTAAATATGTCTAACCCAGAGCTTATGGTTTCTATATTAAACAGAGCCTTTGCCCAGCTACCCAAGAATTATTATATGGAAGAATTAGAAAGGCGTGGTATATATGTTCAGAGTAAGATGTCTACCGAAAGATTGTTCAACTGGATAATGGGCATATTTTTAGTATCGCTTTTTATGGTATTTTTATATTCTATTATAATAAACGCCATTCATAATAAAAAACTAAAGAAGCAGATAGAAATTGACCCACTTACAAATATTTTTTCTCTAGCAGGCTTTGAGCACAGGGCAGAAAAAATCTTACATTCCAAGCAAGCAGGGCTATATATGCTTTCTGAGATAAATATAAGGGACTTTGCATTTGTAAACCGCTTATATGGCACAGGGAAAGGAGACCGCATACTATGTTGCATTGCAGCAAAGCTAAACAATGATTTTTACCGCAACAAAAGGGTTGTTATAGCGCACGGCTATGCAGATAGATTTTACATCTTTCAAAAACTCTTTTGTAATAAGGAAGAAGCCCTTGCTATAATGAAAGACTACCAAAGCATCTTACAAGAGTTTGTGGGGCAAAAAGAAAATCTTCCCATAATAATAAAGAGTGGCAATATATTTTTTGAATATTATACACAATCTCTTAATGCTAGTGCCGTTATAAAAGATTTAATCAGTAAGGCATCTTATGCTCGCCGCCATATTCACGACAGTATGGTAGACAACTTTTGCCTTTATGATGAGCAAATGCAAAGGCAGCATGAAAACGAGGAACGCATAGAAAGCACTATAGAAAACGCTATAAAAAACAATGAATTTGTGGTGCAATTCCAACCAAAGATAGATTTGCGCACAGAGAAAATAAAGGGAGCAGAAGCCCTTGTTAGATGGAAAAATCCCGATGGGTCCCTTATACCACCAGACACCTTTATTCCTGTACTAGAAAAGAATGGTTTAGTGGGCATACTGGATATGTATGTTTACAGATACGTTTTTTCTTTCTTGCATATTTTAAAAGCAGAAGGGCTTCCTCTAGTTCCTATTTCTGTAAATATTTCGCGCCTAAGCCATGACCTAAACGAGTTTGTTGCAAATCTAAATTCTTTATGTTCTGAATTTGAAGTTCAAAAGAAATATATAGAATTAGAAATAGAAGAACGCTTTGCAGGTGGGACTGATAGCTTTGTTATAGAACTTATCAACAGTTTACATTCAGCAGGTTTTACTGTGAGCATGGACGACTTTGGCTCAGGGCAATCATCTTTAAATATGCTTAGCGAGATGCCTGTAGACGTTATAAAGTTTGACCAACGTTTCTTGCACTATGCAGACAGTTCAGAGGCCTCTAAAACCATATTGCGCTATATGGTACAAATGGTAAACGATTTAGGGAAAACTTCTTTATGTGAAGGGGCAGAAACAGAGCAACATGTAGAACTTCTAAAGGATATTGGTTGTTCTTTAGCACAAGGTTTCTTTTATGCTCGTCCTTTAAACGAAGCAGACTTCCGCGCCTTTTTGCTCTCACATGTGTAGGATAATAGAAAATAGACGATGGAATATAGACATTAGAAGAAGACGGTAGGATGTGGGCGGTATGAAAAAAGATTACAAACATATTCTTTTTGACTTTGACGGTACTCTTATGGATACATCAGAAGGGATTTTTAATTCCTTTGATTATGCACTAGAAAAACTAGGTATGCAAAAGCGAGAACATAGTTTTTATCATAAACTAGTAGGACCGCCTCTATTAGATACCTTTAAGAATGTATTTGGCATGACAGAAGAAGGTGCTCAAGGGGCTTTAGAGCTATATAGGGAATATTACAGTCCAAAAGGTTTATATCAAGTAAAATTATTTGAGGGCATAGAAGAACTTTTGCATGGGCTAAAAACTGCTAACAAGAAACTATATGTTGCCACAAGCAAGCCCGAAGTTTATGCAAAAGAACTACTTGCTTCTTATAACTTGCTACATCTGTTTACTTTTGTGGGTGGAAGCAATATGGCAGAAACAAGAGTTAAGAAATGTGAAGTCATAAATTATGTTATTGAAAACGCAAATATTCAAGAAGAAAAGAGCCTTTGCCTAATGGTAGGCGACAGGAAGTATGACGTAGCAGGCGCAAAAGAAGCGGGCATAGACTGTGTGGGAGCAGAGTGGGGCTTTGGCTCTAAAGAAGAACTTTTGAGCGAAGGAGCTATAGGAACAGTGAAATCTTGCAAAGACTTACTTAATCAAATACTACATCCTCAGCTTTAATCTCTTGCGTTTTACAAAACACACTCGCCCTCATAATCGAATTCTTTAGTTGCCTTATATTGCCAGGCCAATAATAATCACACAGTTTTTCTATTGCATTGCAAGAAAGTTTTTTGTTTCTTTCTTTTGCAAAAGAAGTGGCAAGGCTAGGAATATCTTCTTTATGGTCACGTAAAGAAGGCACATCTATAGTTATTGCATTTATGCGGTAAAATAAATCACTTCTAAAAAGTCTTTCTTTTACCCTCTGCCTTATATCCACATTAGTGGCAAAGATAAGGCGTGGGTTACAGTGCAGTTCCTTTTGGCTTCCTAAACGCTTAAATACTTTATTCTCTACCACATTTAAAAGCTTTGATTGCAAAAATAAGGGCATCTCACCAATTTCATCTAAAAACAAAGTACCCTTATCTGCTATTTCAAATATTCCAGCACTATCTCCAGCCCCTGTAAACGCGCCCCGCACAGTTCCAAAAAGATAACTTTCTATAAAATTATCATTTATTTCAGAAACATTTATATGCAATAACTTAAAAGTAGCCCTTAGAGATTTTTTGTGAATGAGTTCTGCAGCGTAGGATTTTCCACTGCCGCTTTCCCCAAGTAAGAGAACGCAGTCTTCACTACAGGCGGCAGCGTCTATAGAAGCATAAAAATCTTTCATAGAAGATTTATGTTCACTTTCCGTTTCTTTGTGCCTTAGTAGGCAGTCTATGGCAAAACTATGCAGAGAGCCTATGGGGGAAGCAAAACTTATATAAACATAATTATTACAAAAGAGGGGAGGAGAAAAGGTCAACGCTCTTCCTACAAAGATTACAGGTTCACATCGTTTAGTCTTTATTTTTTCATACAAAGAATACACAAAAACGTTTTTTCTAACATCATTTGTGTAAGAAAGTATTATAAAACAAGGCTTGGGTAACTCTTCTTGCAAGAAAAAATACTTATGGGGCAAAACAAAAACACATTCAAAGTTAGGATAGAGTTCTGCCTTACACCATAAGCGCATTAGCTCATCATCACAAATAACCCATACAAACGAAGAAGCAGGCAAGAGACTATTATTTGCTTTCATTCACTTTACGCCTATTCTTTTTTGCAGACAAACGAGCACACACTAAAAGTATAAGATACTTCAAAAAAGGAAAGACTAAAAATATCTTTAATGGGTTGTGTAATATTTCATCCCAAATTTCAAGTCCCCTATCAAATGTCTTTTCTTTTACGCGCCTACGTCTACCACCAAAAATGCCAATTATATCTTTATAATACAAAAATATACTAGAAGAAAACTTATCCCGCCTTAAATATGACCAGCAGTCCTTTTCTTTTATTCCTTCACTTACAAGAACTAGGGAAGGGGAAGCCTTATATATCGCTTTTATAATGTCATCTTCCACATTTTTAGGATAATATCCCACGTAACGCCCTACAATCTGAATCCCCTTAAAAGTGGTTCTAACGTTTTTTTCCGCAGCCATTACGGTTTTCTTTCTTCCACCTAGTAAATATAAAGATTTATACTGACTTTCTAGCGCATTTAGCATATTTATTACAGCAGAAAAAGGATTATATCTAAGAGGAACACTTTGCTTTAAGAAAGCTGCCCCTTTTAAGATACTTTTAGAAATAGGGAGTACAAGGTCAGCGTTCTTTACACAAGAAGCAAAATCATTCTTTTTGCGAGCCTTTAATAAGCCCCAAATAGAAAGAAATACTATTTGCTTATGACCGGGTTTCTCTGTTAGTTTTAAGATTTCTTTCCCTAAATCTTGAGGTAAGCAAATATCTACAGGGACTCCTAGAACTTCTATTCTTTGAACTGCCATATTTCTTTCTCCACAAGTACATTTTGTAATGCAGCAATACCATAAAGAGCTGCTGTTTCACATCTTAATATATTAGTTGCAAAGTGTATAGGAATTACACCATTTTGTTTTAAATATTCCATCTCTTCAGAAGAAATGCCACCTTCTGCTCCCACAATAAGAGCGGCTTTTTGAACATCAGAAAGTTTTGTCTTTTTTAATGCAGAAAACAGGGAAACGGTACCTTCTGACTGCTCATATAGCACAAAAGCAAGAGCTTTATCTTTTGTAACGTGCTTTTTCCACATCACAAGGGCTTGCTGCAAGGTAACACAAGGCAATACCTTTGTGCAAACAGGGGAACCACTTTGCTCCCGTGCCTCTGTTATAATGCGCTCCCAGCGTTCATCCGTTCCCTTAGATTTTTTCTTTGCAGACTCAACAGAACCACTCTGGCAAAAAGTCCCTGCTACAGGAACAATAGTGCTAACACCACATTCCACAGCCTGCCTAATTATTAAATCCATCTTGGGAGGTTTTGCTGCAAACTGAAAGAGCCACAAGTCCACGCCCTTATGTTCTACACCTATAGCAGAGTTTTCTACCTTCTCCCCTGCAATCTGTAGCCAAACAGTTTTCTTAGTGTCGTCTATATAGGCAACTGTCATAGGCTGCAAAATACCACTAGGAAGACGCACAGTAACCATATCACCTACTGAACATCTTAATACAGAAATGAGATGCTTTGTTTTTTTCCCCTCCACCAGAATGCGTCCCTTTTTATCAGGTGCACATTCCGCCACAAACTGACGCATACTTTTATTTAGACACTTGAGCTTGCGCCGTTTTACTTTCTTCTTCTATTTGTTTTAGAGTCTTTGTGTGCGCAACTAAAGAATTAAAGTCTTCTGTACGCAAGATACTCAAAGCCTCGTTAAGCTGAATATCATAATCCAAATCATACAAACGAGCAGGCTTTGTGCGGTCTACTTCATTACGAACTAATTTACGGATAATACGCAAATCTATTCTATAAGACTTATATAGCTTTTGCGCATACGCTACTATGTCATCTTCTGTCATAGCAGGATGAGCTTCTACATAATCTGCAATTACATTAGATTCCATGAGGGCTTGATATGCCTTAGATTCTTCATCACTAAACTCAGGATAGCGAACCTCTCTATCTGGCGGAATACCTATTTTATCAATATTACAGTCGCTAGGAGAATAATAGCGAGCAACCGTAATCTTAAAACCGTCATTGTTTATAAGCGGGGTAGGAATCTGCACGCTTCCTTTTCCAAAAGAACGCTCACCTACAAGATATGCCACATGAGAGTCTTTTAATGCCCCACTTAAAATCTCGCTTGCACTAGCACTACCACCATTTATTAGCACTATTACAGGAATACGGCGCACTGTAGTTTTTCGCTGGCTTGCAGAATATACAGTGTTTTCATAGGCAATGCGACTTTTTGTAGTTACGATAGGACCTGAATCAATAAACTTATCTGCAATATCAACAGCAGAAGATAAAAGCCCACCCCCATTATTGCGTAAGTCTATAATAAGAGATGTGTAGTCGTTTTTCTTAAAGTTGTTCAATGCCTCTTGAACACGAGAAGCCGTTGTAGTAGAAAACTCCGAGATACGCAAATAACCCGTGTTACCTATCATATCATACTTAACAGTAGGATTTTCTATAACAGCACGAACAAGGGTTTTGTCAAATTCTAGATTCTTTCCGCGCCTTATAGTAACATCAACACTTTCTCCCACCGTTCCGCGAAGCATACTCAAAACTTCATTCATCGTTATGGTAGAAGTGTCTACACCGTTAATTTTTATAATCAAATCCCCTGCTTGAATACCCGCTCTAGCTCCAGGAGAATCATCTATAGGCTGAGCTACTTGAACATAAGCAGGTTTTTCTGGGGTAGAAACAGCCGCCTTTGTTATAGAAAGACCTACACCGCCAAAGTTTCCCTGTGTTGTATCAGAAATACTACGCCAGTCGTCTTTGTCCATATACACGGAGTAGGGGTCTTCTAGGGCTTCTAGCATACCCTTTAGTGCGCCTGCATACAAAACTTGGGGGTCTACTTCTTCCACATAATTCTGCTGAATATAATAGTAAAGACTGTTTATTATTTCTAAATAACGCTTATCTTGTTCATATTGTGGATTTGCAGTATTTGCTGCAGACTGTGCAAAACACTGAGAAGTACCTATTGAGAGTAAAAATAAAGTTGTAACCAAAATTCCAGGTCTTTTTAATACCTTAGAAAAGAATTTATTTTCCATAATCTTTATTGTACGTTGTTTTTTATCTCTATGCAAGCGCATAATTAATGTGATATAATTAAAATTATGCAGATTATACCAGTTGCAAGCGGCAAGGGTGGCGTAGGAAAAAGTCTACTAAGCGCAAACCTCGCTATAGCTTTAGGACAAGCAGGCAAAAAAGTTTTGCTTGCAGATTTAGACTTAGGCTCCTCAAATCTCCATTTAGTTATAGGACAAAACTCCCCTAAAACAGGCATAGGGACATTTCTTTCTGGTCAGTCAGATTTTGAAAGTAGCATAGAACCTACAGATTATGAAAATGTGTCCTTTATTGCAGGAGATTCTGAAATACCAGGTCTAACATCAATAAAAAACACAAAAAAGAACGAACTCATAAAAAAATTTATGGCAGTTGACGCAGACTACCTAATATTAGACTTAGGCGCGGGCACCCACCTTACAATACTAGATATGTTTTTGCTTTCTCCGCAGGGCATAGTTGTAACAGCCCCCACCGTTACCGCTACATTAAACGGATATTTATTCCTAAAAAATGTAGTATTCAGAATGATGTACAACACATTTAAGAAGGGGAGTGCTGCCTATGACTACATTGAGCAGCTAAAAAAAGACCCACAAGCCTTACAACGATTGTACATTCCAAAGATGCTTGATACCCTAGACAAGATAGACCCCACAAGTACAAGACTATTCCGTAGCCGCATGGCAGAGTTCCGTCCAAGAATGATAATGAACCTTATAGATGACCCCAAAGACGCAGACCGTGCGCAAAAGATTCGCCATTCTTGTCAAGAGTTTTTAGGCTTAAATCTTGAACATCTAGGCGTTATTTACCGTGATACCTTACAAGACAAGGCCCTTGCTTCTAGGCTACCTGTTATAGTATACAAGCCTCAGTCCATTATAGCACAAGCGATTTACCGTATTTCTGAAAAAATAATACACTCAGAAACACTAAAATTTGATGATGCCTATGACATTACAGAAGCCTCTGATACATCATTCCAAATTGCAAGTGAAGAAGCTAATGACGACTATAATCAGAGAATGTCTTACGTGGAAGACCTTATTGGAAGCGGCGCACTATCTATGAGTGAACTTGCAGAAACAATAAAGCAACAGCAGTACGACATTACAGCTTTAAAAAATGAAAACAATCTTTTAAAGAAGAAACTAGTAGAAGCCGCAAGGCAAGGATATAAAATCTAAGGGCTTAGTGAACAAATCCATATTAGGACTTGTTCACTAAACTTTCATAAAGGAATTAAAAATGAGTTTTTTGTTTGCACCTCTTTATATACAATATCCATCTTGGATACATCCAGAAATTTTCCCACCTAACATACCAATTTTAGGACTTATCCGCTGGTACGGTCTTATGTATATTTTTGCCTTTGTAACAGCCTTTTTAGTGCTAAAAAAAGAAATGCAAGAAGGCGCGCTAGACACTCAAGAGCAAAAGACAACAGAGGATGATATTTTTAGCTTTATAGCCTTTGGCATAATATTTTTGCTTTTAGGGGCGCGTATCTTTTCTACACTGGTATATGATACAAGCGATACTTATAAAAAGGCTCCATGGCTCATATTCTGGCCATTTGACACACAAACCAAAAAGTTTACAGGGCTTGCAGGAATGTCTTATCATGGGGGCTTTATTGGTGGTCTTATAGGAATGATTGTATGGTGCCTATGGCATAAACGCCCCTTATGGAAGTGGATAGACGCAATGTGTGTTGCAATTCCTCTAGGATACACATTCGGTAGACTAGGCAACTTCCTAAACGGAGAACTCTACGGTCGCATTACCACAGTTCCGTGGGGAATGATTTTTCCACGTGTGCCTATACAAGAACATTTTTCTGCAAGCATAGACTGGGTGCAAGAGTTTATGGCAGAATGTGGTATGACTTTAGCACAAGGGGAAAGGCTTGTAAACCTTCCGCGCCATCCTAGCCAGCTTTATGAAGCCATATTTGAAGGCTTATTTTTATGGATTATTTTATGGAATATGCGAAAAAGAAAGCCTTTTGACGGTTTTTTAGGAGCGTCTTATACAATAGGCTATGGCATAGTGCGCTTTATAATAGAATATTTTAGAGAACCAGATAGCGATTTAGGTTATAGGTTAAGTCCTGATAATAGCAAAATTCTCTACCAAAACACATCTCTTTTAAATATAAGCACAGGGCAGATTTTCTGCTTTGCTATGATTTTAGGCGGACTTATCCTTATGCTAATTCTATATATACTAAACAAAAAGAAAGGAGCAAGCGCAAAAGCGTAAGTAGCCTTATAAACCTTGCCCCTAAGCGACTATGAAGTTATCATTTTAAGGGGCATTCCCTCAAAAAAAAATCTATTCTTTATGATTATGATGGTCGCAGATGGCGTTTGCATTTCCTAAAAGTTTGCCCTCTGCAAACAGTGCAGCCGCTTCATCAGCACTACCTGTAATGCCAGGAATTTCTTTTAGTCCACTTGCTGCTATCGCTTCAACAGCCCCTTGCCCACGTCCACCAAGTATTAGAGTTTCAACACCTATCTTCTTTAAATATGGAGGTATGGCATGATGAGTGTTTCCTCCATTATCAATAACTTCAGAGTTTAGTATTTTTCCATCTTGAATCTCATATATCTTAAAGAACTCTGTCTTACCAAAATGCTGAAAAACATTTCCTGTTTCTCTATCATAAGTAATAGCGATTTTCACTTTATCCCTCAATATTATAGAAAAGATTAACTAGCACCTTCTCTTTATTCAATGGCTCTATGAATAGTCTACTTTTGTACCACAACCCAAGTATTTATATGTAAAAAACACTTAGAAAAGTGTACAAAGGGGGAACGTAGTGATGTGTACATGTCCCACACAGTGACATATACACATCACATACACCGACATATACACGTCAGTCATACCGACCTGTACACGTCAGTCCCTTCCCCCATCAATGGTGGAACAATCTAATGCCTGTAAATGCCATAGTCATGCCGTATTTATCGCACACTTCTATAACATTATCATCTCTTATAGAGCCACCAGGCTGAGCTACAACGCAAGCTCCGCTACGGTGAGCACGCTCGATATTATCACCAAAGGGGAAGAAAGCATCACTTCCTATGGCCACATCTTTATTTTTTGCAATCCATGTCTTTCGCTCTTCCCTAGTAAAGACATCTGGCTTTTTTGTAAACCACTTTTGCCACTCCCCTTCTGCAAGCACATCCTCATAATCATCGCTAGTATATACGTCTATGGTATTATCACGGTCTGCACGTTTTATGTCTGCCTTAAAGGGTAATTCTAATACCTTACTAGATTGGCGCAACCACCATTTATCTGCCTTATCACCTGCAAGGCGTGTACAGTGTATGCGGCTTTGCTGCCCAGCACCAATTCCTATAGCTTGCCCATCTTTTACATAGCAGACAGAATTTGACTGGGTATATTTTAATATTATTAAGGAAATAATGAGATTTTGACTTTCTTCGGTGGTTAAAGTCTTGTTTTTGGTAACGATATTCTTTAAACAGTCTTCGTTTATATTGACAAAATTATGCCCCTGTTCAAATGTTATTCCAAAAACCTGTTTTCTTTCTATATTATCTGGCGTATATGAAGGGTCTATCTGCAAAATGCAATACGCCCCCTTCTTTTTTGCCTTTAAGATTTCTAAGGCTTCTGCGTCATAAGAGGGAGCGATAATGCCATCGCTAACTTCCTTTTTTATAAGTAGAGCGGTGGCCTTATCACAAGGCGCACTTAGGGCAATAAAGTCCCCAAAAGAAGACATTCTATCAGCACCTCTTGCACGCGCATAAGCACAAGCTAGGGGAGTGAGTTCTACATCTTCTGTATAATATATCTTTTTTAAAGTATCTGAGAGGGGGCGACCTACGGCGGCACCTGCAGGGGAAACGTGCTTAAAGGAAGTAGCAGCGGGTAGGGAAGTGGCACTAGAAAGTTCTTTTACAAGTTGCCAGCCATTTAGCGCGTCTAATAAATTTATATATCCAGGTCTTCCGTTAAGAACGGTGATTGGAAGTTCTCCATGTTCCATATAAACTCTAGCAGGAGTTTGATTGGGATTGCACCCATATTTTAATAAAAGTTCCTTCATATTGATAATATACATTATAGAAAGAGCTAATTCAATATTGAAAAGTGTTAAAGAACACTGTTTTTCCACCAAATTCAAAGGTATTCCCGCTAAGTTTTCACAAGTTATCCACATATACTAGTATCAAATAGCGTATACGAAAAATTCCATACACTAGATATTGTGAATTTAGGAATTCGAGCAAATTCATTAAAATTCAAGGTATTTTGTTATATTATAAGATATTAGATAGGTAAAGGTGGGGAATTCTAAAGGAGGGAACAGACAAATTCACCGTTTTATGCACATCAAAGTTTACTGTGTTTACAGGTTAAGCAGATTTTATCCACAACTTCATCATATATAAGCAAGAAATATAACACAAGTTATCCACAGGCTAGTATTGGTATTTAAACAAAAAAAGCGAGGCAAAAGCCTCGCTAAAAATACTAACCTAAGAACACATGACCATTTTGGTCTATAGCAATTATGGACTTGCAATCTGAACACCTAAAGCGTCCACTCTTGGTTGCTTTTAGTCTTCTTGAACAGACAGGGCAGTTAAATACCTTAGGGAACACAGAATTCTCTTGCACATTCTCTCGCTTAAAGTATTCAACGGCATCTACTTGCGTTTCTTTGATATTAAAGAACTGGCTAAAACCTAATAGCTGGAATACCTCATAAACTTTAGGCTGTATATTCAAAAGGACAATATCGCCACCTTTTGGCTTTACTAATTTTAAGAACGCGGTAAAAGAACCTATACCAGTGGAAGAAACATAATTTAATCCTGAACACTTAAAAACAAGGTTTACATAGCCAGAATTAACGATTTTCCCAACCTGTTTCTGAAAAAACACAGAATTATAAGTATCTATATATCCAGTTAAATTAACAAGTAAACAGTTTTCTACACTAGGTTCCTTTTGAAGTTCAATTTTTAAACTGTCATCACGTTCATCATCAAATCCAGGGACAAGATCACTATTACTCATATTCCTCCGCCCGCTAACATCTACTAGCAACATTAAAATCTAATTATTATGATACACTAATTACTAATATTAGTCAAATTGAAAATTTCAAAATTAAGAAAAAAGCGGAAACAAACTTTCGGAGATGTTATAAAAAGCATATCTTATATAGAAAAAACTCTCTTATTAATTAGAAAAACATCTCGTTTAAGGTAGCTTTTTAGGGGTAACGTCAAGTTTTGTCGCGGAGTTTAGGTAATCGCAGAGGGGTAGAAAAAAACGTGAACGTGTAGGTTCACGTGCACGTGTCAGTTTTGAAAAATTTAAACAAAATCTCATTTCTATAGTATAATAGTGTTGTTAGGTTGTCAGGAGGTTTTGATGTCACAGAAAACATTTAATGTATATGCATGTAAAATGACGATAGATAATTTTAATTCTAATACAGCATTTGCAAATGAACAAATGATATCTTTTCTCGATACTATAAAAAGCTTACCTATTGATTTAAGTTTAGGGAATGAATCTCGTTATAAAAAGGATAAATCTTGTCTTATTTTTGTTGATGAATTAAAGAACTCATTTAAACATTCTCCAAATTTTTTGCCAGCAATTTTTATTAGCAGACGAGATAATACACCTTTAGAAGACGATGGGCATGGAAATTTACAATCAGTAGTATTGTCTTCAGAAGAAAATCAGATTGCTGAAGTTTGTTATGTTATTTTTTCGTTACAAAATAGCGTAGTGTATTGGATTCATAATCCAATGGTATGTGGTATAGTTAATTTTGCAGACTACTTAGCTTTTACCTATCGAAAAGCTTGTAAATTACAAGATGTTAAGAATTCTATTTTACCTGAAACAGCCTCTATCGTTATGAGTTATGTAAAATATCCTAAAACTCATACAGATTATGATAATGATTCTTTTTTACCAACTTCTTTAGATTTTAATATCGCTTTAGGGAAAGATGAACTTGAGCAGGGCAATTTATTTAGTTATGGCGATGGTGATTCTGTAAAATTAATTCGCGAATTTCACAAACAAAGTAATTGCGGGAGAATACATTTAGAATTGTCTGCTCCAAAATTCTATCCAAAGAAGAACAAAGTATCTACACGACCTTCTCTTAATAAAAACTTTATTTCAAATTTCTTTAAT
>CAJOPO010000196.1 GCA_905236315.1 uncultured Treponema sp. | reverse complement strand
TTGTAAGTCGCGCTATTATAGCGACTTACAACTCGCAGGAACCTCGAAAAACTTTCTGAAAGGGAGTTTTTCGAGGTTCCCTTATACTTGATTTCCTGTATTAGAAGAGGTCGAAACCTCACCTTCTAATTTTACCCTTAGCTGTTCATATTTTCTATTGCGATATACAGTTACGGTTATAACGTCCCCTGGTTTTTTATCCTCTAAGGCAGCATAATAATCGGCAAGGGTGTTTACTGCAAGGTCATCTATCTTTGTGATTATATCACCACCTAAGTATATTGTTTTAGAATTAAATGTGCCGTACTGAACTGCTTGAGTGCCACCCTTTAAGCCTGCCGCTTCTGCTTGGCTACCTGAACGCACTCGGCTAACAATCATTCCAGTTTTTATTCCATAGCCTGCAAGACTTGCAATGCGAGATGTGTTCTGAACTAAAGAAAGAAGCATAATGCCCCTGTTCACTTTGCCATAGGTAATTAGGTCGCTTACAACTCTGCGGGCTGTACTAACAGGAACTGCAAAGCCGACTCCGCTAGAAGAGCCACTAGAAGAATAAATCATTGTATTTATGCCTATCATGCGACCTTGACTATCTAAAAGTGGACCTCCTGAGTTACCAGGATTTATGGCAGCGTCTGTTTGAATCATATTGCGAATGATAACGTTTTCACTCTCTTGAATAGGACGGCCTAAACCAGAGATAATGCCTGTGGTCATAGTTCTTTCAAGGGCAAAAGGATTACCTATAGCTATTACTTTTTGCCCAACTTTTAAGTTTTCGCTATCTCCAAAAGAAATGGTCTTTAATTCCACATTTGCCGGTGGGTCAAATTTAAGAACGGCAATATCGCTTTCTGTGTCTTTGCCTATAACCTTGCCTTCGTAAGTGGAGCCATCGGCAAGGGAAATATTTATGACACTGGCTT
Source organism: uncultured Treponema sp. (assembly GCA_905236315.1). Lineage (GTDB taxonomy): Bacteria > Spirochaetota > Spirochaetia > Treponematales > Treponemataceae > Treponema_D. Next base: position 4,366 of record CAJOPO010000196.1, on the reverse strand, counting down.
TTTCTATTACGTGTACATTTGTTACAACATATCCGCGTTTATCAATTATGCTACCAGACCCAGAACCACTTGATGTGATAACAGGCTCTAAGAACCAGTTAAGACCCATAACCTGAGTGGTAATATTTACTACAGCTTCATTACATTTTTCATATACTGCAATGTTTTGAGCTTCGTCTTGGGTATAGGCAGAATTAGTAGCGACTGTTAATGAAGGAGTATTAGTTTCTAGTATAAGACTATCTTCTTCATTTTGTTTGTTTTTTTGTGAAAGTTCATCTTCATTAGTTTTTTTCTGGAGTGTAGATTGCTCTCTTTGAGAATTAGAAGATGTCATTACAACTTTGCATACAGAAACTGTTATGGCAACTGCAATAACAGCCGTTAAAGTGGAAGAAAAAACTATATGTCTTTTAGAATACAATTTCATTCTATTAATATACTATTATTAACGTAGAGTGTCAAAGGTAGTATATTTTTTAGATATTTTATAGTTTTTACATTGACTTTAGGGCATTTCGTAAACCATGCAACTGGTCAATCGTAAATTTTATGCTTGTTCCATTTACTGCTACTATAATTGATTTTATTTTTTTTGCACTAGAAGAGCTGTCTTGTACATAGCACTGTATTCTAAAACTTTTTACAGAAGTTGAATCTTTAGAAGAATCTAATTCTGCTAAGTTTTTATTGTAATTCATTTTAGACATAAAATCTTCTTCTATCATAGAAAAATCAAAAAAGGCATTTTCATCAGCTTCTATAATTTCTATAGCTCTATCAAGGTTTTCTGTAAGTTTTAGTCTGTCTTCGTTATCGAAAACAACTGCATCATTTAAATCTGTAGCAATAAATTTTGTACGCTTATTTCCTGCTTCTGAAGGTGGAATAATAGCAGCGTATTCATTATTTATATTGTATACTTTGCATGGGTCACTTGCTTTGTTAAGCACAGTAATTGTCCAATCTGTATTGCGTATTTGATATTGTAAGGCATCTGTTTCTATAAAATCAGAACTTTGACAAGCGGTAAATAAATTAAGAAACATTACAGAAAGAACGGCGGATAGAATGTGTATTTTTTTCATTAAAAACTCCTAAGATGTTAGCGTAAATGAAGTAGAAGCCATGAAAAGTGCGAATAAATTTATTAACTTGCGGAAAATTAATAGACATGTTCGATAACTTCGTTATCGCTCAAGTCATCGAGTTCAAAACTTGCTTTGCAAGTTCAATCGTTGAAATAGCACGATTTTGAACATCGCATTTTAAAGTAACCTGTTCTGAAACTGAGGTTTCAGAACAGGTTTAATTACCAAACAAGTATATTCTTTTAATCGGCAAATATTCTGATGTCTTATAGTTGTAAATACTAATTTTTCCATAATTTTTTGTTATAATCACATACAATTGTTATAAATCAGGGAAGAAGTGGGGATGGATAAGTAAAAACAAATGGATTTGTTCGCACCTAATGGGGAAGCACATAAAAGAAATGAAAAACGTTAGCTCTGAGTAAAGATGTTTGTTCTTTGAGTAATTATATTTTACTGCTTACCGTTTATCAGTGGTGGACAAGAACTTGCAGGTAGATTAGTTGAGTAGTTTATGAAAAATAATCTTAGAAATCTTATAGTTTTACTAACAGATATATTTGTTTCACTAATTTATTTGTCAATAATTATTTTACTAGTAAATAAGCTTTACGATTTTTCTAGAATATTTGATGTTTTGGTAAAGGTGGTAAAAAATAAAAATATTGCAATAATTTTGATAACTTTTTGTTTGGTTGCCCCACTGTCATTTATACTGAAAGCTATTAATAAAAGATTGTAACTCGAATAGTTATTATTTAACCCGCCCCACATCTAGCGTTTTTAACTCGCCTGAAAACGCTGTTTCTGCTATGGTAACAAGGTTCAGGTGGCGAGTGCTACAGCTAATCGTCGTCCAGATATTATGGGTGTTAGAACAAATGGAGTCTAGTGTAAAATTGATTTCCGTGTGAAAGACTTATGTAACCTGTCTATTGCAAGTTAACAGAAAAAGGAATATCATCCCGAGTTTCTCATATTTTTTTGAAGTTGAAGATAGAGAATTATCATCTGAGGAAATATATCATCTAAATGTTATGGTTGTTGTAGATAATTCTGATGGCACTGATAAAAGTAAGATTGAAGATGCTTATTTTGAAATCTTTGATAATATTGAAGGCATAGATTCTAATCTTAGAGTAGTAACAGAAGATGAAGTTACTCTTAAAGATTTACATAATTATAAAAGATGGGATAAAGATAGTGTTTCTTTTTCTAAACAAAATCAAAGCTTTCCAGTGGACGAAGTTGATAAACTCATTTAACTTCATTAATTTCACCCCTGAAAAAACACAATTTCATTTTCTGTATCTTCTAAATACTGCTTATCCATCCCACTGTCCTGATAGAAAAATCTTGAAAATTCGTAAATAGGATAATATAATAAAACTTAAGAGAAAACGCTCTTTTTTATTTTTACGGAGGAATCTTTATGAAGGAGTACAGTATAGGATTGTACGAAAAAGCCATGCCCAAAACACTTTCTTGGAAAGAAAAGTTGCTTTGCGCAAAAGAATGTGGCTACGATTTTGTAGAAATTAGCATAGATGAAACTGATGAAAAACTTTCTCGCCTTGAATGGACTCCAAAAGAACGTTTTGAACTTGTTCAAACAATGCAAGAAGTGGGGGTACCCATAAGAAGCATGTGCCTTTCTGGACATAGAAAATATCCCTTTGGAGCTTCAGATGCTAGTGTAAGAGAAAGAAGCCTTGATATAATGCAGAAGGCTGTTTTACTTGCAGATGATTTGGGCATACGCATAATTCAACTTGCAGGATATGATGTTTATTATGAAAAGGGTAGTAAAGAAAGCGAGCGTCTATTTAGCGAAAACTTAAAGAAAGCAACTCTCATGGCTGCAAACAAGGGCATTATTCTAGGCTTTGAAACAATGGAAACGGAGTTTATGAACACAACTCAAAAAGCTATGAAATATGTAAATTTTGTAAATAGCCCATATTTAGGTGTATACCCTGATTCTGGCAATTTAACAAATGCAGCTGTTACTTATGGCACTAGTGTTTTAGATGATTTGGAAACAGGTAGAGGTCATATTTTTGCCTTGCATTTAAAAGAAACGGTTCCTGGTAAATTTAGAGAAATCCCATTTCTTACAGGTCATGTAGACTTCCCTGCTGTAATAAAAAAGGCTTGGGAGATAGGTGTCCGCCGATACGTAACTGAGATGTGGGACGTAGGTAAAAACTCTTGGAAAGATGATATAATTTTTGCTTGTAGCAATATGAAAAAGATATTAGATTCATTTTAGAAACTTTGTTTGATTTTTTATGATTTTTAACAATCTCTCACAAAAATAATAGGAGAATACTATATGAAAGTGGAAAAGAAAGTTATTTCTAATTTAAACAAATGCTATTCAATAGCTGAATTAAACTACAAAGGTAATCATTGCTTTCTTGTTGCAGCAGAAAAGCAAGACCCATGTTATTTATTTTCAGAAGATGGGGAACAGTTAGAAACCGTATGGACTGAACCAGGTGGCGTTATGACTATGACTCAAGTGCCTGGTTCTGACGGTCAATTCCTTGCAACCCATAAATTTTATTCACCAAATGATTCTTTACAGGCAAAAATTATTATTGCTACTCCAAAAGCAAAGGGTAACTGGGAAATCCGTACATTATGTAAAATTCCTTTTGTTCATCGCTTTGGAATATTGCAGAGAGGTGGCGTAAACTATCTTATAGCATGTGCTCTAAAAAGTGGTCATGAATATAAAAATGATTGGAGATATGCAGGTGCGTGTTATGGTGCTGTGCTTCCAAATGATTTATCTCCTTTTAATGATAATAATACTTTGCCACTAAAGACCTTAAAAACTGGTATGTTGCGTAATCATGGTTTTTGCAAAATACAGCATGGTGGACATGACGCAGCCCTTGTAGCTTGTGAAGAAGGCACTTTCCTTTTTGACCCTCCAGCAGTTTTAGGGGCTGAATGGGAGATAACACAGATTAGTTCTATACCGTCAAGTGATTCCATTTTGTTAGATTTTGATGGAGATGGAAAACTTGAGTTAGGCTGCATAAGCCCATTCCATGGAAATTCTCTTACAATTTATCATTTAGATGAATATGATAATTATGTTCCTCAGTGGAAATTTAGTCGCCCAGAAGCAGAAACAGAGATGATTCATGCTACTTGGATATGTAATCTTTTGGGTAAACCCACTTGGATTGTAGGCTGGCGTAAAGGAACAAAGGATACAGTAGCTATTACTTGGGATAAAGACGTTGGGGACTATAAGG
>CAJOPO010000195.1 GCA_905236315.1 uncultured Treponema sp. | reverse complement strand
TTCCTTGGGTGAAAGCTACAAGAGCAAAATAAAACATATAAAAAAATACTTCAGCCAAAGACTATTATTTCTCTATGGAACACTCATGACCGGCGATGTCAACCATCACTACCTTAAAAACAGCACACTTCTCGTCAAGGTCATAATTAAAGGCTATGACATGTACAATGCCAAACACTACCTTAATTTATATTAACAAGTTAATAACTTTTACCCATCATATGAAAAAACACACATTATTATGCCTTTTTTATAGATGAACACTTACCTTATAGCTTTTTAAAAAATCATCAAATATAATACAACTATCTTACGATTTAAAAATCGAGATTATAACTTGGTTTGAAATTCCCAAACATGACAATAATTAAATATAACTAATACACAATGTATTAACATAGATATATTCGAGGTATAAAATTATGAATAAAAATACTAAACTAGTTTTATGTGTTCTTGCAATATTCATTGTAGGCATGACAGCAGGTGTTGCCTTTGCAGAACCTGTCAACGCAACAAAGTACAAAAGCAAAAACAGCATAACAGTAACTATAAAAGATGGTAAAAAAACTGTTAAAGTAAAATGCAAATATAAAAAAAGTTATAAACAATATTTAGGTGCTAAAAAGAAAAACGGCAAACGTTACGATGTATATATTGCTTATGAAAAAAATAACAATATGCAAAATGGTAAAAAAGGTTGGTGGACTTCTGCAACAAACGGAGGAATGTCTGATCATGCCAAAACCGCTTTCAAACACAATAAATACCATCCAGTTACCAAAGTAACATTGCACTAAAAAAAATATGTAGTTTAAGGAAATCAATTCCTTAATCTACTCAATTAATTTAAAACCCTAATATCACGGATGACATGTCTTACAAGGTTTATATCCCATTCGTTTTGCCTGAGCTTTTGATTAGGGAGTTATCTGAAAATATAAATTACTTTAAAATTTAATCTGCAATTGAAAAAAAAGAATAAAAAAGGTAAAATTACATTTTTACCTAAAATATTACAAAACTGTCAACAATCATACAGGTCAGGTTATAGTCTGCAGTACTGATAAAGATATACCTCTGTTTTTCATTGTCCTGCAATACTGAGAAATATCTGACATCACCTTTATGCTCACCGACATTTGCAGTGTTTTTATAAATGGTATGGCCTTCAGCAGAATCATTGACTCTATCTGCTTCTGAAATAGTATTGTCTATAAAATAGCTGCTGGTAGTTAAACTAATCTGTGCAATGGAATCATTTGCCAGATAATCTGTTTGTTTGCTGTTACTTTTATCAAATGTGAAATTAGTCACATTGGTGGAATTAAAAGTTCCAACACCATCAATTGTATTATTGTAAATTATTACATCATCTTCTGAGTTATTAAAGAATAACGCTCCTGCTATAAGTGCAGCCAGTGCCACTATTATAACTACAAGAACAATTATTATAATATGGTTTTTATCCATAAATTTTTGCCTCAATTATTTTTCTTTGAAAATACTCAGTTTTTATACATCAACTGTTATCTAAACTGATATTGCATATACTCCATTCAATTCATTGAATTCACTTAGATAATGGCTGCTTGCTTCTATTTCATCATTGGTCGGATTGTCCATCAGATAAGCATATACAATATATTTTTCACCTTCAAATTCTATAACTTCAAGAACATAACCGTCTTTAAAATCATTGTCTTTTGCCATGAACATATTGTCTGCCAAATCAGAAACATGATAACCGTTAGCGGAATCATCCTTGAAAAGCACGCCATAATCAGAATCAGTGTACTCGCAAATATATAATTCTATATCATCATCTGATTTTAAAGCATACACATCATGAATTGATGTATCCCAGTTACTGGCTTTTTCAAATTCATCTGGAGCCTGAAGATTGCTGTCCAGTGCAGCGTAAGTTGCAGGTACTACAAATAAACCCAATATAATTAAAAATACTAATATATTTCTAAATCTCATACATGTAACCTCCATAGTATCTTGTTAATAGTTTGTTATAAAAAATATTTAAAGATAGTTATAATTATGCTTTTTTATTTATTTTTTTAAAACACGACAATACAACATTATTTATATATGATTTAAGCATATTTTCATCATCATAAAGGTTCAATAACCATTTTATTTCCAATTTCATAGGCAAAGGCCTCTTGACCAAGCACATCATTATGATCCAAAAACCACCTTCTAAAAATTTCATGAGGCGCATCACCAGAGCTTGCAAATATTGTAAGTGTCACCTCATCAAACCTGCGTGACTTATACCAACTCTCCACTTTGGTGAGATAGAAACTGTCAAATCCTT
>CAJOPO010000194.1 GCA_905236315.1 uncultured Treponema sp. | reverse complement strand
GCACACAACCATTTGTGACCAAGTTTATCTAATTTTTCTTTTGCTATATCTTTTGTTTGAAAATCAATCCAGTCATCAAATGAAAAAAGATAAATATCTGTTCCTGTTTCTAAATTTATTTCTTTTACTCTTTGTATAATGTCCTTTCTCAAATCTACAGATGTATTAACAATAAAACCTGCAATCTTCGTTTCTGGATGTGTAAGTAATTTGTCTCGTAATTCTTCTAATTCATCTCTAAGATAAGGTTTGCCATATTTTGCATCCCATGCCTCGATAATAATTTTATTTTGAGTTAATTCAACATCTCCTACATTTCCATGTTTTTTATTTGCGGAACGCATTTGGGACATTGGTTCTATTTCAAATTCTTGCAACAAAGAATTTTCCTTCATTGCCTGAAAAAAGGAATGTATCGCAACTTCAAAAGCTCGAGCTGAGTATCCTGTAGAATTAAAAAAATCAACGATAATTTTTTTATAACTGCGAAAATCTTTTATCGTTGAATTAGAAGCTAAAAAGCAAGCTTTATCAGCAAGTTCTTTAAATATATCAGATTTATTCTTCAGAAGAGCCATTAGATAGCAAAGTCCTAATTCAGCAGGCATTTTTTCATTTTCCAAGGCATCAACAATCGCAATCCAATCATCAAATGAGCCTCTCATCTCAGCCTTGTACAGACTTGAATAGGGATAATTCTCTGCTAAACTTCTAGTCATAAAGACACCAAATTTATTTACATTTAGTAAGCCGTGCTTTCTAAGAAATGGTGTACTGTAATTCGAATCAATTGTTCTCATTGATATACCTTCTACCCAAGAGAAAGAGCCTTTTCTAGTAGCACCTTTATGTAAACGAATACTTTGTTTAGGGCAAATTGCTTTTATAACAAGTTGTAAGAAAGCAAGACCAACTAAAGCTCTGCCGACTTCACTGGTAATTCCATTTACTAAATTCTTAAGAAGATTACGGTTTTCCAACGATAATTTTGAAAAATCCATTGAAGAAATAAGGTCAATACGAGTTTCCAAATATCCGTTTGATAATTCTTTGTTTATCTGTTCGTATCGTGCCTGTGTTTCCTTGTTTTGAAAACCTTGGTAATAAACTGTTGTTCCTTCCGCTTGATGTAATTCATATCTATCTTCAAAAACATCTAAGTGATTTTCAAATTTTTTTGACATATAATTGCTCCTAAACTAGATTTTTCCATAGTTGGACACTTAATTTTGATAAGGTTGGAAATTTATATGGAATCAACCATGTATCCTTTTCAATCTGAGGATTAGTGGAACTATTTCTAATTTCATATCCAATTTTCTTTAAGTATTTTGCTGATTCAAGAACCTGATTTGGTAAAATTTTCCAAGTATCTGACAATTCTTTCGTTGTAACAAATTGAGCAACATTTTCGCCAGAAAGAATACTATGCAATAAGAAACCATTAGAAACATTTTTTGCAATATTACTTTCTATTACGAAAGATGAGTCGTATTGATAATATCCATTTAATTGTACTAGGTCAGCTTTTATATTGTTTTTAATAAGTTCAAACTCAAACGCTTTCCATGCGGCGGTGTACGCAAGAAAATTTCTTGAGTAAATGTTTATAATGACATTCTCAATATTTAAACTCCAAACAGAAACAGGCTTTATTTTCAGATTATATAATAATAAATCCTTTGATTTTGATGAATTATCCATAAGATTTATTGTAAGATTTTTATCCCAAAAAACTTCTACAAAATAGTCTGCAGATGTTTCGTTGGATATAATATATTCAAAATTATTTTTCAAAGTAGAATAATAGTTGTGTGATTCAGGGATATTTTTCTTGTGTTTTTTTATAGATTCGATAGCAAGCCTAGCTTTTTCTTTATACATATCAGACAAGTCATGCTTTCTAGCTCTGAACGAGAGTTTTTCAAAATCTTCCATAAGGGATATGTCAAAAGGAAAATTTGTATTAAAGATTTGCTTTCTTATAGCAATAGCCATCATTCTTGCCAATTGAGGTGGAACAGAATTACCAATTTGCTTGACTGCAATTTGTTTTTTCCCACTAATTACATAATCATCAGGAAAAGTTTGCAAGCGTTTATATTCTTCATATTTAAAAAAACGATTATTCCAATGAAGTGGTCCCGTATATGCACCACCAGATGCTTTTATAGTTCTCACAGGTGCATTTGGGTCAGCTTTATACAAAAAGTCAGAAAATTTTGAACGCCAGGAAAAGACAGGATTTGGATGCCCCATTTCTTCTGTATAAAAACTATAATTTAGTCCTGGAGGAATATCATTTAGTAGATTTGCAAATCGCCCACCTAATTTGTTTTCTTCATCAGTTTCATTAGAAGTAACACCTTCTATTGCCGTCTCTGCATTATAAAATGCGTTGTTGTCTAGCGAATCTGGGCCGTGTGTTGGGCGAGGAAATTTAAATATACCGTCTTTTAGTCCTACAATAAGCAAACGTTCTCGGTGTTGCGGAACCCCATAGTCAGCAGCATCAACAATTCTATAAAATAATTTATAGCCAACTTTGGAAAATTCCTCCAAAATTTCCTTCCATGCTTCTCCGTTTTGAGCGCCTACAATACCATAAACATTTTCAAACAAAAAACCTTTGGGATTTAATTCGTTTAATAAGCGAACATACTCCCTAAATAAAGTTCCTCTCGCATCTGTAGTACCAAGTACACCATTTGCACGTCTACCAGCAGCACTGAAAGTTTGGCATGGAGGACCACCAATTATAAAATCTATGGAACCAAGATTTTTTGCTGAAAAATTTCTTATATCTATACAGTTTACCTTTGAATTCTTGAATCTTTTTCCATCACCTGTATTGAGTTCTAATGTTTGACAGAACTGTTTTTCGATTTCAACAGAACTAATTATGTCAAATCCTATATCAGAGAATCCTATATCTAATCCTCCTGCACCAGAAAATAAACTTAATGTTCTAATGGGATTTACATCATTATTTTTTAACCATGTTTTTATGGATTTTCCAAATTTGTCTGGCCATGCTGGAGCATTACTTTCACAACCTAGTTTATCACAGATACATTCGAAAGTATCACCATGAGGATAATCATTAAATAAATCTGGTTGATATGAACTACTTGTGTAGGTATTATTCTGTTTCATACTATAAAATGTAACAAAATTTTCAAAAAAAATATACTACTTTTCTAAACTACCAGCCCAGTGGGCTGTGAGCATAACAATTGCTTAAACGGTGGCGCGGCTTGACCGCGACATCCGCTTTGAAGCTTTGTTAGGCTGGCTTCTATTTTACAACTTCAAACAAAAATTTACACCGCATCTTAGAAAGGTATTTTTCCTCTCTTTCCTTCGCCGAAAAGAAGAGGCAGGCTTGATCTGCCCTACTTTTTGCACCGCAAGTTTTCAGGCAGTCGGGCCTAACCCAGCGGCCGTTTCCCTTGCAAGTCCTTCCTGCGGGCTCGACCCGCAATCGCCGAAAACACGGATTTTTCATAACCGAACTTCTGTTGCTTCAGCATGATTTTCCTGCCGGTGTTTTTTTTCAAAAAGTTTCTATATTATAGATT
>CAJOPO010000193.1 GCA_905236315.1 uncultured Treponema sp. | reverse complement strand
GTGTGTGTGCTTTGTAATTATTTACGTTTGCCACTTACTCAGGCAGCACGAACAGAGTGTTTTTGTAATCCTTAGGATTCAATCCGCTAGTCTCCTTTTCGCTGTTTTTCTGAGAGTATACTGTAAAACTTATTTCTGTGAGAAAAAACTCTTTGTATTTTTCAATCAATCTATGATAGACTTAAACACAGAGGTAAACACTATGAACGGTGTAGTTGGTGAAAAAAGAGAAGATGATTTATTTCTCTTGCAAATTCGTTTATTTCGTCTTGCTCAGAGCAGATGGAATATTGATGGAATAAAATGCAGTAAGATTTTTAACACTTACAAAATTTATGACTATATAGAAACCTGCTATGACTTCTTTCATATTCAAGGTGATGACGCAAACTTTAGTGACATTATGGGCTATCTTAAAAACAAAGGGGTAAAGCTATGATTCTAACAGATGGTATTGAGCTATACCATGCAAGCTACACAGTTGTAAAAGACATAGATTTGTCGCTTTGTGCAAAAGGAAAAGATTTTGGTAAAGGTTTTTATCTTACAACTGATTATAATCAAGCGTGCAAATTTGTAAAGACAGCAATCGGAAAAGCTTTAAAGAATGGGGTTTTAAATGTAAAAGCTGATGTAGGCTACATTTCTGTTTTTGAATATAAACATAATCCAGAAAATAATATTCATTTTCTTGAATTTGAGTCTGCCGATGAAAATTGGCTTCATTGCGTCATAGCACACAGAAAATTAGGCTTGCTAAAAGAATCATTATCTACTTGGAAAAGCTATGATATAATTGCAGGAAAAATAGCAAATGATTCCACAAATCAAGTGCTTACAGCATATATGAATGGCTTTTATGGTGAAGTTGGTTCTTATGAAGCAGATAAAACCGCTATCAAATTCTTACTGCCCAACAAACTTTCTAACCAGATTTGCTTTAAAACAACAAAGTCATTATCCTGCTTACAATTTAAAGATTATAAAACAGTCACTATAGAGGAATAAATCATGGTAATGAGTAAATATGAATACAGTATGGAACTTCTTACTGCTATGGCTTGCACAACAATCGCCGAACGTCATAATATAAACCGCATAAACGCATTTGATAAATTTATGCAGTCAAAGACAGCACAAATGCTTTTTGACGAAGAAACTGCTTTTTGGTGCAACGGACCTGACTACATTGCCGATGAATACGACAGAGAACTTATGGCAAATGCACATAGAGCCTAAACAGAAGTCTGTTTAATGTCAAATTTCTTCAAAAGATTTGCAAAATCATTTAATAAAGCAATCTTTCCTTCCGACACAGAATCTTGATTATTTTTGCTCTGCCTATCTTTCCCTGTTACAAGATATTCAACAGAAACATTTAGTGCATTTGCTATTTTTACGGCAACATCCGCAGGGGGAATAGAGGCTCTACTCCCCAAGTAGCCTTCAAGTGTCCGCTGAGAAACTCCTGTACGAAGCGAAAGTTCTTTTACTTTTATATCTTGAAAATCCATTTCTGAGCGCAGTGTTTGTTTAAAAATAGAATCCATAACTTTTTAATAAATACTTCATTTTGCGTATAAAAACACTTGAAGTTGCTACAAATAACGTATAAAATATAAGCAAGATACGCAAAACGTAGGTAAAACAATAAATGATTGATGAATTTATAAAGTCATGGGCTAATAAAAACGGAAATGTTAATTCAACCTCTAATTTATTTGATTTTTGCTTACGTTTAAATAAAAGTATCGCTGTTAATATAAAAGAGATTTCTATCTTTGATGATTCTTTTTGGTTTTATGACGACTACAATGGCGAAGTCCTAAACAAAAGACGCAGTTTTTTCTCTATAACAGGAGTAAGGCAGTTCGTTGATGATAGGTTTATAAAAGAACAACCTATCATTGTGCAGCCAGAAATTGGCTATCTTGGAATAATCTGCAAGATAATAGACGGAGAGCTAAACTTCTTAATGCAGGGAAAAATAGAGCCAGGAAACATAAACTGCGTACAAATATCACCAACCTTGCAGGCCACAAAGAGCAATTTTACAAGAGTTCACGGAGGAAACACGCCTGCATACCTTGAATACTTTGAAAACGCACATAAATACAAAGTGATATATGACCAAATCCAGAGTGAACAGTCCTCTAGGTTCTTAAAAAAGAGAATTCGAAATATGATTATGCTAGTAGAAGAAGACATTCCTCTTTTGCCTAAT
>CAJOPO010000192.1 GCA_905236315.1 uncultured Treponema sp. | reverse complement strand
GCTATAATAGCGCGACTTACAACATCGCATTTTCAAAGTTGTCTCTAAAAACTGAAGTTTTTAGAGGCTCCCATATAAAATATATGCCTTATCAGAAATATTAATACCACCTCTCTAGTTTATGCCGATAGGTATTAAAACCCCTATGATAAATACATTAAATGAATCTCAACTGCACAAAACATTAAAAACATTTTATTTAACACAAAATACTGAAGCCTTAGCAGAACAGCAAATAGGTAAATATATTGTAGATATTTATACAAAAGAAGGCGGAGTTATAGAAATACAAACAGCAAGTCTTTCTCATTTAAAATCAAAAATTCAGTATTTTATAGAGCATAAAAAAAATATTACTGTTGTTTATCCTCTAGTGCGACAAAAATATATAGAAACTTATTCTGTAAACAAAGAGTTAAAAAGCCGTAGGAAAAGTCCAAGCAAAAAAAGTATTTATAGCATATTTAGGGAGTTAACAAGCCTAACAGATTTTTTAGAAAATGAATATTTTTATCTACATATCGTAGAAGTAGCAATAACTGAAGAACGTATTTGCACAGTAAGTCCTGTACAATCTGCTAACAAAAGGCGAAGATTTTACAAAAATTGGTTAAAAACAGGGAAACGTTTAGAGGAAATTGGTAAGACAACCATTCTACACAGCAAAAAAGACTATCTTTCATTGTTACCACAAAATCTTTCTAATGAATTTACTCTAAAAGAAGTTTATAACTCTTTTATAAGTGAAAACATAAAAATAAAAGAACAAGAACTTCGGCTTATGTTATGGGTATATACTCATGCAGGATTTATTTCTGAAGCAGGCAAAAAATCAAGAAGTAAGATATATAAAATATAAAACACATACAAAAATCTATTATTTTTGCGAAGTCATATATACAAAAAAAGACTGCACCTTATCATAAGGCACAGTCCTTTCTAGGTAATTAAAATCTATCTATTACCACAAATCGCTCATATCGTCTTCATCTTTATTTTCTAAGTCATAAAGATCTGTTACAGCGCGAAGGTCATCCATATACATATAGAAAGTACCCTGTGCTTCCATTGGGTCACAATCTACACGGAAACCAACAATGCGAAGACCAGGTTTATCACCATGATATGTGCTAGACTGTATAATACCATGAACTCCATCTGGAGATGGTGGAATAGCAGTTGTTAATTTTTTCCAACCAGCAAACTCTAAAGAACCCATCCAAATCTCAAAGCGATTACCATTGTAATCTTGAACTAAAAGCCATAAGTCATGGTTCATATTGCGACCACAAACCCAAACAGAAACTGTCTTTGTAACACCTTCTATAGCTATTGGGCGAGCAGCAATAATATTAAAAGAGTTTACACCTCTATGGAAGAATTCTGTCTTTATACCAAGTACACGTGTATCTTCCATTTCTTGATTATTTTCATCGTTTAAGTCTTCTTTTGCAGCAGGGCTACCTTCAAATAAACGAGCAGAAATTACACCATTATCAGGAGAAATATGAACGTTCCAAGAACCTTCGCGTTCAAAACGGTCTACGCTAACTTCTCTAAGTGCCTGACGTGCACTATCATTTCCAATATTAGAAGCATCAGGATCTGCAATGCTACCTGATTGTGCAAAGGCTGCACCTGCAACCAAAGCCACGCTAAATACAGCTAAACATAATTTTTTCATCTCTGTCACCGCCTTTCTTACTCTTCGCCACCCTGTGAAGAGCTGTTTTCAGATTCACCAAAATCAGCATCTTGTAAGTCATAGCCATCGTATACGTTTACTAAAGTATTTGTTGTGTACTTTAACTGGTCAAAATATACAACATAGTTATCTACAGCTTCAGTAGCGTCTGAGCGGATTCTAAAGCCTACAAAAGTAAGATTTCTACGACCATTTCTAAAATATGAATGTTGATTGATATAGCTTGGTATATTCAAAACAATGTTCTTCCAACCTTCAAACTGTAAAGAACCAGCCTGTAATGTATGAACACGTCCTTCTGCATCACGAATCATAACTTCTAGGCGATAGCGATAGTGTGCACCCCATACCCAGAAATCAATCTGTGTAACTGTACCTGTAAATTCAGGTTCATAACTATTTCCATCACTATCTTTTGGAGATAATTCAACCCAGTTATCACCTTTGCGGTCAAAAGCTACTTTTAAACCAAGAACTTGAGCTGCAGGATCATCATCCTTGTGATATGGACGTAGGGAGTTAGGAATACCTTCAAAATTCTTTACGATTGGATATCCTTCTGTAACAAAGCGACTTGCCTGCGCACCCCAAGTCCAGTCCATTTCATCTGGTGTATCGAAGTTATCGATAACGATTGTTTCTACAGCCTTTGAACTTGGCTGAGCAACTGCTGGCAAGCAGAATGCAAACCCAAGAATAAGGCTACCCAAAATGACTACGCCCTTTTTCATTCAATTCTCCTTGAACTTCAGCTTTCCTTTGTGGAACACACTTGCTTGACTTATTGGCATGAATTGGTCAAAACATTAACATTCTCTTCAAACTGAAAAGTTCCGTTAAACTAATTCATATTGCACATTATATTTGTCCTAACTTATTTTGTCAAACACTTTAAGGCTGTATAAATATTTTTTATGAAAAATTTTATATTAAATGCGTTCAAAAACTCTACTTTTCCAACACAAACCTTAAAAAAGGTATTACAAAAGGAATCTGAACAAAATAATTGCGTCATCTTTGAGCGTAGTGAAAGTTTTATCAATATTTCGACTACGCTCTATATGACAAGATATTTATAGTATACTCTTACATACACTATAAACTTATAAAGGCCTATTATTAGAAAACAAACTTGCTTTACAAGCTGTTCTAACTTAGACCTATTTTTTATTAATCAAATGCATGTCCTGCACTGCCCAAAACATCAATATTTTTGTGCATATACATTTTCTTTAATTCATCACGTGCAGGTCCCAAATATAGACGTGGGTCAAACACATCTGGCTGCTCCATAAAAATACGACGTACAGCTGCTGTCATAGCAAGACGACCATCTGAGTCTATGTTTATTTTACAAACAGCACTCTTAGCCGCTTCTCTTAATTGGTCTTCTGGAATACCAATAGAGTTAGGAATCTTTCCACCGTATTTTTCGATTTCTTTTACATATTCTACAGGAACAGAAGAAGAACCATGCAAAACGATTGGGAAACCAGGAATCTTTTCTTCTACACCTTTAAGAACATTAAATGCTAGTGGAGGAGGAATAAGAACGCCGTCTACAAGTTTG
>CAJOPO010000191.1 GCA_905236315.1 uncultured Treponema sp. | reverse complement strand
GGGATATGTCTTTTTTTAATGATTTTGCCTCCTTAGGCTATAATTTGGGAATACAACTTTATAGCAATGATTATGATTTACTCACCGCCTTGTATACAAACCCTGTTGCAGATACTGTAGCAGACCCTTCTGTTATAGGTCCTCTTAAAGCATATCTTGATATGAACAATGTAGTTGCTTTAGGAAAAGAAAATGTCTATATGCAAGCTGGCATATTTCGCTCTGGCTATGGAGATTTTATAGGTAGTGGCATTGCTTTAAATGATACATCTTTTCATAGGGCTGCCTTACAGTTTGTTATTATGCAGGATAAGTGGTCATATTCCCAGCTTTATTCTGCTATAGGTGCTACAGAAACTTATAATGGTAATGGTAGTTATCCTGATAAATATTTAGCCTTCCATGCAATAGATTATAGACCACTGCAAAATTTAAAACTTTCTTTGTTTGAATCTATGGTATTTGGTAGAAGAACAGATTTTTCGTATCTGCTTCCTGCGCCTTATATGATAGCGCAGGGAATAGGAGGCTTTAATGATAGTTCACTTATAGGATTAGGCATCTCTTGGAAGCCATTTAAAGGCTTTGTATGGGCAAATGAATTATTTGTTGATGACTTTGATGTAAATGGTCTTGTAAAACTAAAAGTAAACTCTCATGATAAAATTGCTTTTAAAACAGGTGTTGTATATGCACCAGAGGATTCTTTTTGTAAAAGGCTTAGTTTAGATTATACTCTTGTATCTCCTTATACATATACTCACTGGGATTATGATGATGTTAATACTTCTAATACTTTAAGTGCAGGTTGCGTTAATTACCAAAATTATACAAATAATGGCATTTCTATAGGTAGCCCATTACCTCCTAATAGTGATAGTCTAGCTTTTGCTGTAGATTTCTGCCCATTTACTGGTTTACATCTAAAATTAACTACAAGTTTTAGTCGCCATGCAAATCCTTTTGAAAATCTTTCTGATACAGAAGCTATGTACTATTTAATGGCAGATAGCAATGTTTATTCTACAGATGGCAGTATAAATGCACATTCTTTAGTAAGTACAGACGGTACAACAGGTTTTCTAATTCTTACTGATTCCTCTATGGACGAGAAAAACTTCCTTAATGAAGAACATAAAATGTATATAGTACAGGCAGGCATAAGTGGTGAAATGGAGTTTATTCGTAGGTCATGGGGGCAAGTTAGTTTTACTTTTGCTTACTTATTTGAATACATACACAATAAGGGTGTAGATACAGATATTTATCCTGGTATATCTGCTACATATAATAATGATGGAACTTATACATATAACGGAAATACATACACTGCTTCTGAATTAGTATCTATGTACAAGGCTTTATGGGTATCTTCTTTAACAGACGAGTTTAATAATTATTTTACAGTGGGAGTACAATTTAAGTTTTAGGAATATTTTATGAAACAAATAAAAATAAATCCAGATTTTACAGAACGCTATTTAGGCCAATTAGGGGAACTTACATTAAAAGGCGGTAATATACATTTTTTTGAAAAGCAACTGCTTATTAATCTCAAGACAGTTTTACATGGACTACCAGTAGATGTTAGACTAGGGGCTGGTAGACTATATGTTTCTTGCCAAAAAGAAGCATCTTGCGCTGTTGAATATGCGCTAGACCATCTTATAGGCATAACAGGCTGGGCAAAGGTTCATGCTATTTCTAAAGATATAAACTCTATAACGGATAGTGTTACAGAACTTGCAAAGCAGGCTAGGGCAGAGGGAGCTAAAACGTTTAAAATAGAAGCAAGACGTGAAGATAAGTCCTTCACATTAAATTCCTATCAGATATGTGTTCAAGCGGCTTCTGGTGCCTATGATAATGGCATTTTAAAAGTTGATGTTCATAATCCTGATGTAATTATAACTGTAGAAGTGCGTGATGAGTGTTATGTATATTCTGCAAAGAAAAAAACTTGCAGGGGCTTACCTGTTGGGGTAAGTGGTAAAGGCTTATTACTTTTAAGTGGAGGCTTAGATAGCCCTGTTGCAGGCTACCGCATGATGAGAAGAGGAATGAAGGTGGAATGTGTATATTTCCATTCCTATCCCTATACCTCTGAAGAAGCTCAAAAAAAAGTAGAAGATTTAGCCAATATATTGTCAAGTTATGGAGTTGAAACGCATTTAAATGTAATATCCTTTACAGATGTACAAAAGGTAATAAAGAAAAAGGCTCCTGTAGCTTTTTCTACTCTTATGTTACGTGTCTGTATGATAAAGGTTAGTAATTTGCTTGCAGAACGCATAGGTGCAGATTGCATAATAACAGGCGAAAGTTTAGCACAGGTGGCAAGCCAGACTGTAGAAAATCTTGCAGTTACAGAACATTTTGCACAAAAGCCTTTATTGCGCCCGCTAATTGGCATGGATAAAGAAGAAATTATTGATACTGCTGTGCAAATTGGAACATATAACACTTCTATATTGCCTTACGAAGACTGTTGCGTTTTATTTAGTCCAAAACATCCTGTTTTACATGCTTCTATAGAAGAAGCAGAGTCTATATATAACGATATGCAAGTTGATGAACTTATACGAAAAGCCTATGAAGAGCGAGAAATCATACATTTTTGTGCAAAAGACTTTTACACAGAAAAACAAATGCCGATACTCAAAGAGTGAAAAAGGGTTTTAAAAAGGCGACAGTTTGTTTTTTAACACTTTCTGCCTGTATTATAATAAATAGTAATAAAAATATTCCTCTTACAATCGCTCAAGAAGTTCAAACTGAAAAAGAGCAGATTGTGCCTACGCTTTTAGACGGCATTTGGGAAAACTACAGCCGATATATAGTATTTAATACAGGCTACACAACAGAAGATAATAAGACTATTCCTCAAATTGTATTGCGCATATTTTATCAGTGGTATGATGATAGAACTGCTGAAAGTTTAGACTATGCAAAAGAACATTCTCGTGACAAAAACAATACTACTGACCCAGTTTCTAGTCCTACAGTAATGAAAGTATCCTTTGTACCGCTTACAGACGAGCTTCTTACTCAAGAGCAGGGAGAAGCGGTAGTTCAGTCTGATGGGGATAAACTTTATGCAGAAAAAGACTCTAGTGGTGCGTGGGATATGCAAGTAACTTATTCAGGACCTACGTTAGGTGGCATAAAAGTATATCATATTCCTGTGGCTGTTATAGGTAATAAATTATATCTACATTTTGCAATAAAGAAAGAAGATAGCGATTCTGTACCTGTTAGTTCTCTGCTAGAAGGCAATATTATGGAAAGTGGAAATCTTCTTGCAGGTTATTGGCAAGATTATGGCAGTTCAAATGGAATATTAGTAAGTCCTTCGTTTCAAAATGATGAACTTCTTTGCTACTATATTACAGATAATGCTGTATATAAACTGCGTTATTGGGAAACTGATATGGAATACGATGGTGAAACAAAGGCAACTTTTACAGATGGTAATGATGTCTTTAGCGTACCTCGTCATATTAGAGCTGCAGAAAGAACCTTTACATGTACTTTGGGACGCAGAACAAAGATAAATAATGTAGAAAAACTCTCTGAACTAGATAAAGAATATGTGCTTAATTCTGTCTTTGTACAAAAAGAAGCCAAAGATGCAAATGGAAATAACGTAAAGTATACGGTTAGAACATCTACCATTTGTGCTTTTGGAGAACCCTATCTTACATTGCATAACGGAAGCGAAAGCCTTGAAGAAATCATAGCTTCTGATAATTCAAGAAAAAAGCCTAGCCCTCAGCCACTATTTCCTCCACACGGCGTTTTAGACTTTGATTGGAGCATTATAGAAGACCCACCTTCATCATGGAATCGCCGTATGCTTGATTTAGGTAAATGAGTTTTTAGATTATCTTCTTTTTACAAATTGTATATAATCAATGTCCATGCCTGTGCCTGTGTTTTTATAAGTTTCATAGGCTTCTAGTGTTACAAGAACTGTAGTTTCTTCTTCAAACTCTAAATATAAGGGAATGCGTGTTGTAAGTTCCCATATTCCAAGTGGGGGATTACTTGGGTACACCTTATTTTTTGTGTCATCTATAGTAATAGAAAAGAAAGCATGGTCATTGTCTTTTGCTTTTTCTTTTGCAAGACATTCATAAGTACCTGCGGGAAATGTTATTTGCACTTGAGCCTTAGACTTTGCAGATTTTAGAGTAATAAATTTTCCATTAGAGGCAGAGGGGCTTTCTGTTATAGGAAAATCATTTAATAACATAGATTCTGCTTCTATTTTTAGACCTGCCCCTTGATATTCTAATTTTGGCAATACAGTTACGATTTGTGTTTCTTGTTTTTGAGTTTCTTTAGGCTCTTCTTGTGTATTATCTTGTGTACTTGGCTCTGGTGTAACATTTGTAGTTTTACACGCTATTATTAAACTTGATAAACATATTCCACTTAACAATGCGAATAATATTTTTTTCATTTTTCTCTCCTACTTTCTAACGTCTAAATCCTAATTCCTCAATCCTGATTTCTCATTCCTAACCACTTTATAACTTCGGTACTCTAGGTCGTGCCATATTTTTTAGCATATTTTGCAAAAGTTCATGTGCTTGTTGAGCGTCCACTTCCTTAGGTGGTTCATGATAAACAATAAGGTTTTCTGGAATCTCATCTAAAAAACGACTTGTTTGACATTCTATATTAGCATTTTGCTTTCTCCTGTGTAAACAACTAGAAATTAAAAGCCTGTTTCTAGCTCTTGTTACCGCTACGTAAAACAATCTGCGTTCTTCTTCTATAGCCGCTTCTCCGCCTTCTTCTACAGCCCTTGCATGAGGCATAATACCTTCTTCTGCCCCTGCAATAAACACAACAGGAAACTCTAATCCTTTAGAAGCGTGTACTGTCATAAGATTTACTTTTCCCTTATCTGCTTCCTCATCTTCTAAATCATCTCTAGAAAGTAATGTTATACGGTTTAAATATGCATATAAACTTGTATCTTCATTCATAGGATTGTTTTCCCATTGTTCCATACTGCGTATAAGACTTTCTATATTTTGATATTTATAGCGAGCAGCTTTTTCATTTTTAGGATTTTCTGTTATAAGAAAATCAAAATAATTTATATTTTCTATCATAGAGCGCACTTTTTTAGAAAGACCTTTACCGCTTAACATAGTTTTATTTTCCTCAATTATGGAAACAAAACTTGCTAAATCCGCTCTGGATTTTTCGCTTACAGGAGATTCTTCTTCTGAAGCAGAAAGAATTGCTTGAATGGCTTCCCACAAAGATGTGTTTAATTTATCTGCCACTTCATTTAGTGCTTGTATGGTACTTCTTCCAATGCCACGTCTTGGTGTGTTTATTATGCGCAAAAGATTTATATCATCATCATGATTGGAAATAACACGTAAATAGCTTATTATATCTTTTATTTCCTTGCGCTCAAAAAAACTAGTGCCCCCACTCATTGTATATGGAATATTTGCTTCTAAAAAGGCTTCTTCTATAGGGCGGCTTTGTGTATTTGCTCTCATTAGAACGCCAAATTCATCATATTTTCGCTTTTCTTCCATAGATATGCCCTGTATAGTTTCTGCAATAAAATCTGCCTCTGCTGCTTCATTTTCTGGCATAAATATTTCTATGGGCTTTCCTTCTCCCTCACCGCTCCATAATTCTTTATCCTTCCTATTTGTATTGTGCTTTATAACACCATTTGCTGCTGCTAATATTGTGCCAGTGGAGCGGTAGTTTTGCTCAAGACGAATTTCTTGTACTAAAGGAAAATCATGTTCAAAGTTTATAATATTTTGATAGTCAGCTCCTCTCCAACTATATATGCTTTGGTCATCATCGCCTACAACTGCAACATTGTTTTGCGCTAATAGATGCATTAATTCATATTGCTGATGACTAGTGTCTTGAAACTCATCTACCATTATGTATTTAAAACGCTCTTTATAGCGTTCTAAGATTTCTGGATGCTCTTTGAATAGTTTTATGGGTAGTACAATAAGGTCATCAAAGTCTACTGCGTTATATAGTTTAAGTCCTTCTTGATAGCTTTCATATAAGGTTCTGTACATGTCGTGTTCAGATGTCCATCTTTTGCGTCCTGTTTTTATATCGCTAAATAAGGCTCCTATTTTATATACGTCTAGTGCATCTGAAGTAAACTGAAGTTCTCTGCCCGCTTCTTTTATAAGTGCATTGCGGTCTGTTTCATCATATATAGAAAAGTTATCTCTATATCCTAGTGCACTTATATCTTGTCGCAAAATACGGACTCCAAAGGCATGGAAAGTGCTAATTGTAAGATTTTTAAGTTTTTTTTCTGTTAGTTTTTTTATGCGTTCAGACATTTCTTTTGCAGCTTTGTTTGTAAAGGTAAGTGCTAAAATTGAACTTTGTGGTATACCTTTTTCTAGCATATTTGCAATGCGGTATGTAATCACTCTAGTTTTACCACTTCCTGCCCCTGCTATTATAAGAATGGGACCATCTATAGTAGTAACTGCTCTGTATTGCTGTGGATTTAATTCGTCTTTAAGTTTTTCTTCTAAAGTAGGCATTGTAGGGGCTATTATAAACATAGTAAAAAATAATGACAACAGGCAGGTAGTATTTTTACATCAAAAAAGGTACTACCTTCGCACTCAAAAGGTACTACCTTCATACCCAAAAGGTTATACCTTTACACTCAGAAGGTAGTACCTTTACACCTAAAAGATAGTACCTTTTTTGATAAATTTTGCTAAATTTTTGGTGATGTTACAGAAAGTATGCTATGTTAAACGTGTCATTCTGAACACACAATGCTAGCAGGCGTTGCATTGTGGAAGAAT
>CAJOPO010000190.1 GCA_905236315.1 uncultured Treponema sp. | reverse complement strand
GGCAAGGTCCAAGGCTGCCTACTTAGGGCTTATACGGGCTGCTTTAGAACTAAAGTGAGAGGTGGGGATGGCATCTCTTAGGAAAAATTATATCTACAATCTGACCTATCAAGTACTCACTCTTGTTACTCCTTTTATAACGACACCTTATGTTTCTCGGGTACTAGAAGCGGATAATATCGGGATAAATAGTTATGTAGCTTCCATAGTAAACTATTTTACCCTTTTTGGGGTCTTGGGCATGGGGCTTTTTGGACAAAGAGAAATAGCTTTTTATCAAAAAGACATAAAAGAAAAGTCTAAGATTTTTTGGAATCTTTTTATAATGAGATTCTGTACAGTTTCTTTTTTTCTTGTAGCCTATCTAGTTACAGTTTTTTTTATGAGACAGTATCAGTTAATTTTTCAGCTACAGACAATAAGCATTATTTGCTGTTACTTTGAATGTACATGGTTCCTTGCCGGAGAAGAAAATTTTAAGGTTATTGTAAATCGAGATATTGTTTTTAAGGCTTTGTCAGTGATTCTCGTTTTTGTTCTTGTCAAGACAAAGGATGACTTATGGAAGATGGTTTTGATGAACTGTGGGCTTGGGCTTTTGGGGAATATAAGTATATTTGCCTATGTCCTTCACAAGGTAGAAAAAGTTTCTGTGAAAGAACTTTCTCCTTTCAAATACTTTAAGCCTGTGCTACTTCTTTTTATTCCTCAGATTGCAATTGAAATATACACAGTTCTAGATAAGTCCATGATAGGGTTTATTACTAAGAATCCTTATGAAAATGGTTGCTATGAACAGGCGATGAAATTAATAAGGATGCTCACCGTTGTGGTTACATCTTTGGGTACGGTCATAGTCCCAAGAATGGCTGCCCTGTATGCTGAAGGGGAAATGGATAAACTGAAGGGCTATATTACAAAATCATTTACATTTGTGCTTGCACTTGCCCTTCCTATGTTAGCAGGACTTTGGGGCATTGCAGATATATTTGTGCCGATTTTCTTTGGCAGTGGATATGACAAGGTTGTGCCACTGCTGAAAATTCTTTCGTTCCTTTTTATTATAATAGGATTCAGCAATGTAATAGGAATGCAGTTCCTTATAGCAACAAAAAAAGAAAAGGCTTTTACAATTTCTGTTACTGTTGGTGCGGGTGTAAATTTCTGTTTGAATATTTTTATGATAACACTATGGGGAGCTATAGGGGCTGCAATAGCATCTGTTATAGCAGAATTTTCTGTTACTCTTGTTCAGTATATTTATGCCCATAAGACAATAGACAAAAAAGGAATTGCCAAGGGGAGCATAAGGTATCTTATTGCTTCTGCCTGTATGTTTGCTTTACTCAAGCTTATGAAGTACTTCTTTCCTCCAAGCTTGCCGTTTCTCCTGCTTATGGTTGCTGTCTGTGCCTTTATCTACGCCGTGCTGATTGTCCTTATGGGGGACACCCTCTTTGTCCCTGCCCTAAAGAGGAAAATTTTTAGGAAATAGCAGTAAGGTCAGTTACTTTTGAATTTTCCAAGTCCAAGGGGCTTAAAAGCTATATCAAAGGCAAGGGAATTTTTTATATATTTCTTGAATTGGCGCAAGGGTGAATCTGCCGTTGTATTATCAAATTTTATAATATTCAGGTATTTGACTTTGCGCTTATTCTTATAAAGGTAGACGTTGAAAAGTCGTTCCGCCAGGTAGCCCCAAATGCGGGCCTGTACAGGATTATAAGAAGAGATATCTATCTTTTTTTCTGCCTGCTCAAGAATTGTGAAGAGCCAGTTGCAGTAAGAAGAAAAATCTTCAAAAGACATTATGAACATATTGCAAGAAGATAGCTTGTTGTTCTGAGTTATGATTTTCGTAAAGGCAGCATCATAATCGGGAAATAGGTCATGGATAACTGCTTTTAGGGACCTCATGTCTTCTGATTGGTGGTTTGCTGCGTAGTCTATTTCCAAAGAGTATGGATATATCCGTTTTTTTACAGCAATGCAGTTATGTTTTTTTAGATATTTCTTTAGTGCATCAAGATTTAGGTTGTATTGCTTAATCTGTGGTTCTGGCAATACGATGGTATCGTCAAAGACGTTTGTTTTATTGAAAGAGAAAAAACGCCTATAGTGATAAAGTCCTATATATTGCAAGTTTGGATAAATCTTTCT
Source organism: uncultured Treponema sp. (assembly GCA_905236315.1). Taxonomy (GTDB): domain Bacteria; phylum Spirochaetota; class Spirochaetia; order Treponematales; family Treponemataceae; genus Treponema_D. The sequence continues at coordinate 2,124 of CAJOPO010000190.1, read as the reverse complement.
TATGTTTTTCCATGCCCAATACATGGCTGTAAGTTCGCAGTAGTTTTTATTCTTTGCGCTGATATTGTCGCAAGGGGCTCCGTTTATATTATCATCACCTTGCATATCGAGTCTTGTTCCTGCAATTGAGGCTCCCACTTGTATAGGCAAGAATACCCCTTCTGTGTTTGGCGGAAGCAGGCACTGCTTGTGGCAGCAGATAAGTATTTTTAACTTTGAAGATAGGTCTATGTGTTCCATACTGCATTCTCCTTAGGCACATTTCCTGAAGGATGGTGCAGTGTGGAAAATTACTCTACGTTTGTACCCCCCCCTCTTTACTATGCCTGTTGCTTTTTCTATATAGTCAGTAAATTTTTTTACTGACTTGTTCCATGTAAATTTTTGTATAAACACGTTCCCGTTTTTGGCAATAGAGATTCGTAGTGTATTATCAGTTATAAGTTTTATAATATTGTCTTTTAGTCCGTGTATATCAAAAACTTTACTTAGCAAAGCTGTTGTATTGTTTTTTGCATATAGTGTAAAGCCAGGAATGTCGGTACAACAAATAGCTGCCCCACATTGCATTGCTTCTGCGGGGGGAAGGGCCATTCCTTCTGCTTTTGATGCAGCAACAAAGATAGCTGCAGTGTTGTAGATACTGTTGTGTTGCTTTTTATTTGGTTTTTGATAGTAAGTAAACCATTCTGGTAAATTGTTAGGACGTTCTGGAACTCCGAACATATTTACATGCAATTCAGGAATTCTTTCTTTTACTAATTTTAATGCTGCAATTGAGTCTTCACATCTTTTCCGCTCATCTGTATGATTTAGCATTGCTATTTCGTATGGAGAACGGTTTTCAATCGGTGTTGTCATTTTAAAATAATCAAAGTCAAATCCATTAGGAATAAGCTCTGCTGTTTCTCCTACACTATTGACTTTTTCTACTAACCAAGGAGCTATTGCAATTTTGTTTAATGAAAATTTATATGAATCTAAAACTTGTTTTTCCGTTATTCCATTCCAAGCTTCAAAATCTTGAATAAAGTAGAATCCATTTTTCTTTGTTATTCCTATATTATTTAAATCATATGCTGTTTCGACTGCTGTTGCAATAAAAAGTGAATTTTTATATTTTCTTTTAATGTTCTTATTAATTTTGTAACAGAATATTTTTTTTACTTGTGGATTTAGATTGAACCATTCTCCTGCCTGAAAAAAATGCAGGCTCTTTTTTATATAGAAACCACAGAGATGGTATACTTTTTTTAAAAGACTTGTTTTTATTCTGTCAAAACTAAATTTGTTGTGAGGATACAGAATGGAAACTGTATATTTTTCAATAAGCCTGTTTGCGTATTCGTATATTACTTTATATCCTCCAACAGGGCTGTTATCTCTGCCAGGTAAGACAAAAATTATATGCTTTTTAATATTTTTATTCATAATCATTCTTTTGATATTATACATTATTTGAAAAAAATGGTATAGTACTAGTGAATAGAACATTTCTTGGAGTATTTTATGTATAGCCTGAATCTGAAAATATTTGCGGTTGTTGTTACTTATAATAGATTGGAGCTGTTGAAAGAAAACCTGATTGCATTGCAGGGCCAGACATATAATCTTGAAAAGATAGTTATTGTAAATAATAATTCCACAGATGGAACTACAGAATATCTTAACAATAATTTGAAAGGCCTTCCTTTATTCGAGCTAGTGAATTTGAATGAAAATATCGGTGGATCTGGAGGTTTCTATGAGGGAATAAAGACTGCTGTAAGTCAAAAATGTGATTGGGTCTGGATTATGGATGATGACACTATTCCTACTCAGACAGCTCTTGAAAAGCTTGTTGAAAAAACAGATATAGTAAAGGATACAGGTTTTTTAGGTAGCAAGGTTTTATTTACTGACGGAAGTCCGCATGTTATGAACAATGTACCCCCTGCAACGAATCATATTAGAAAAATACAATGGAATGCTTTTGAAGATAAAAAATTGCTAGCAGCAGGTTTTGTTTCCTTTGTTTCATGTCTTATTAATACGGAGGCAATAAAAAAAGTAGGTCTTCCGTATAAGGATTTTTTTATTTGGGGAGATGATAAAGAGTATACTGAAAGAATGATAGATGCCGGT
>CAJOPO010000189.1 GCA_905236315.1 uncultured Treponema sp. | reverse complement strand
GGGGAGAAGAACGTGCTAAATCATAATAGGGACGGATGACCTGTCCGGACTGGAGTATGGCGGTATTGGTGCGGTAATATTATCACACCGTCTCATTTATCCCACTGCTCTCTATTTCATTTACCGTATCTGCCGTCACATGGGGAGCAGGCATTGTTGATGTTGCAAAAATAACTGCGCTAAGTCCTAATGCTATCATCTTCTTATATGTATAAAATCCCTACAGAAGATGTAAAAAGAGCATTTGTTTGGGGAATGGCTATACATAATCTTGCAGATTCATTTGCCCATAGTACGGCAGTAAATGGTAAGCGTATTAAACATAATGAAAAGAATAACAAAATAGATGCGGATAATATAAACTATTACCCGCAGAGATGGGAATGTGCAATTAAAGCAGTGGAACAATCAATTTTAACATATACAAATAATCAAGAGGGGGGATTAGCAGAATATCATGTTGTATTTAAGCAGAATGATTTTAAAATGATTAATATTTATAATTATGTGAAAGAAATTTATGGAGAAACAACTGCAAAATACTTTAAAAATAAATCGGAAAATATGAATAAACAACTTGCAAAGCAAGTTGTTAGGAAGTTGCTTCGCAACTTCGGATGCGCTGAAAAGCGCGCAAAAATTATGAATAAATAAAAATGTATAATAATCGACATTAAAAATTTGCTCTCATTCACAAATAGTAATATTTATTGGTGATAACGAAGCAAAGTTAAGTTGATTTTTGTTGTTTACTATGATTTAATATTTGAATGAGAGGATAGTTAACATGTATAAAAAAATTAAATTATGTATTGTTGCTTTATTTTTATCTGCTATTATGAATGCGTGCGGAAACAACAGATCCCTTTCTGAACAAGATATATCTGAGGCTGTAAAGGAGGCGGGAATAACATCTACGGCAATAAATATAATATCAGATCAAACAGAGCCGGATGTAGGTTATAAAGTAGAAAATGATGAGGTAATCGTCTATGGAATCCATTATGAAAAAGAAGATGTATATAATTTTGATACAGATGAAGAAAAAATGAAAGATGGTGATGTGGATGTCATAAAAAAAGGAATTGTCCCGCCGTTTATAAAGGTTGAAGATAGTGTAAAAAAGATGGTGATAAAAAAAGGTTGCCGGTTTGTATGGGAGAGAAACGATTCATGCCATGAAGAACCCTTTTTTTCTAATAATTTAAGAGGATGTAAAAAATTAGAGAAAGTAAATGTCGAAAAAGGAAATCCCTCTGTATTTGCCAAAGAGGGAATTCTTTATAAAGTAAATCGTGGAGAAAATTGTATATATGCATGTCCAATGAAGAAGAAAGGGGAAATACAAATTCTAAATGATGTAAAGAACATTTGGGCATGTGCCTTTTATGGATGCAGTGAAATTACATCTGTCACAATTTCGGATTCAGTAAGAGGAATAGGAAACGGTGCGTTTGGAAATACGACAAATTGTAAAAAGATTAAAGTCAGCAAGGACAATCCTTATTATTTGTCACAGAATGGGGTCGTGTACACAAAAAATAAAAAGGTGTTAGTGGCATTTCCGGCAGGAAAGAGGATGAAAAAATTTAAAGTGCCGGATGGAGTAGAGTACATTGCAGAAGGAGCTTTTGCAGGAGTGACTCACGTGAAGAATATAGTTTTACCCAAAAGTGTACGAGAAATATGCAATGGCGCCTTTTTATCATGCAGGAAATTTGAAAGCATTATTGCCAGGGGCAATATAAAAGAAATCGGAACCTATGCCTTTTATAGAACTCCGGAGCCTGTTCATATGAATATTCCGAGAAAAAAGGGCAAGAATGGGGAGTACTCAACAGAATGGCGGGAGATTGTTGATAAAGGAAGCTTGAAAAGAGATTTCTCATGGGTGAATGGGTATGGTAATTAATAATGTGCAACATTCCCAATAAATAATTGGTAGGGAAAGTGGATTATTAATAGGAGCATTTTGTTAAATATTTCAGTTGCGAATGCTTTTCCAACTGGGGCAATTTAAAAGAACTGTTTTTTCTAGCCTCTTCGAGAAATTCTAAGGTGTGGAATTAAGCACAGAATGGAGAGAGAATAAAAAAGATGAAAAAGAAACTCTACGTGACGGATGTAGAGGGGACGAAGCCTTATCCAGAATTTTATAGTGACTGGAAACGAGATAAGGCGGAGTTCGCAAAGATGATATGTGAGGAGAGGTAGTGACAGAACAATAGTGCGAAGGTTTGGTAAAAGGAAGGTGAAGATACGGATATAGCATTTATATTACTGTGAATGCCGTAATAATTGTGGCATCACATATTGGGGTGGGGAAAATAGAACTTTGAGAAAATCCGGTCTTTGTG
>CAJOPO010000188.1 GCA_905236315.1 uncultured Treponema sp. | reverse complement strand
TCATAAGTCTTTTTTATGTCGTCATCTATTTTTATCATTAAATTACGGCTTTCTTCCATAGCCTGCTCGGTAGCTTCTTCTATAGACTTTGCACGGCTTTCATAAGACTCCAACAGATTAGCACCTATTTTCTTTAAGTCATCAAGGTTGGTTTGTGAAAATTTATCTATAAGTTCAGGTATTTGTCTATCAAGAGAAGCAATTTTTTTCTTTTGAGAATCTAATTTTGTATTAAGTTCATTCACAATGCCAGACTCTGCTTTTACTCTTTTTAGATTTTCTTCAACAGCAGCAGACATTTCATATAATTCTTTTATTAAAGAATCATAGGCATCTATTTTTTCCATTAATTCTTGAACCTTACCTATTGGTTCCGCTATATCTTTTATAACTTCTTCAAATTCTTTTTTTTGATTATCTAAGCGTTTAACGGTAGCCTGAGCTAATGATTCTTGACTTTGTAAATCACTTTTTAAGACTTGTAGATTTTCACCTTGTTTTTTAAAGTAAGCATTCATTTCTTTTAAGCGGTTCTCAGTGTAGGTTCTTACTTTTTCCATTGAAGGGTCATTTCTAGAAAATTTACTAATAATAAAGCTAGTAATACCCGATAATATAACTGCAATTATTACATAAACAATGTCCATAACTTTTTTTCCCACCCAAAAGTAATGCAAAATATATGGGTATTCATAAAAACTAAAGTTTTATAACCTCATATATTAAAGCAAAAATCTTGCAAGTTAATTATTATATATTATTTTTTAAAGCAATACAAGATTGTATAATTGTTTATAATTTGAAAAAGAAATATCAGCTTCTTTATGCGGTACATTAAACACCTTACGCCAGCCTTTTAAAATATATGCTGTACGCATACCTGCATTATGCGCCCCTCTAACATCATATTTTAGGCTGTTTCCCACATATAGAATTTCAGAAGGATTTAAATCTAACTTTTGTGCAAGTATACCAAAGGGATATTTAGAAGGTTTTAATGCTCCAGATTCTTCAGAGCCTATGCAAACATCGCATAATGCCCTAATTCCCCACAACTCTTCTTTTTGCTCAGGAGGGAAGTCTGACATTATACCTATTTTTAAGCCCGCTTCTTTAAACTTTTTTATTGTTTCAACAAGATATGGATAAGGAGGTACTTTTTTAAAATATGGTTTAAGTCCCTCATAACAAACATCGTTTATGAGAGTTTTTGCTTCTATAGTAGAAATGCCTAATTCATTTGCAAAAAGGCGTGCTTGATATTCATAAAAATCTGCAAGCGGAGCAGTTTTATGTAATATTTTTCTAATTTTGCTATAAGTGATATAAAACTTTAAATGATGTAAAACATATCCTGCTATACGACTATACAGTTCCCATTCTGCATACATAGTTCCGTCTATATCAAATGCAACAGCCTTTATCCCCTCAATCATTCTTATATTATACTAAAGCAATAAGCAAAAGTCCATTACTTTTGCTTATTGCGGAATAAATATGTCTGTTGCTTGAACGCGCTCTAAATGCACATTTGCACTATCATTATTTTCTAAAAACTCATCTAAAGTCATTTCATGACCACTTTGAAAAACTACACAATTAAATTTGCCCTGTTCATCAAAATAGGGGAAAAATGACGCACTTTCGTCAAAAACACTTTCATCTACTTTTTTAGAAGAACTATGCCTTATCGCTCCTATATAAAACCAACCAGACTCTGTAACACTCAATACATAAAAAAGACTTTTTAAGGTATACACATTATACCCTATATCCTTCATATATCCGGGATTTTTTAAGATTTTTCCATTTACATTGATATAGGCTGCAAAAGGCATTATAGAAACATCAACTCCCGCATTTTTATATGTTAGGTCAGGAAGTCTTGAACGTGTAGACATTGCTTTTACAGCAAGGTTTCTTACCCAGTCCAAATTCATAGTTAAATTCCAAGACTGACTTATTACACCTTTTTTTCCTAAAGTATCAAACTGCACTGTAGGAACAAGCATATCCTGTATATTAGTACCACTTCCTGTAATAGGTTCAATAATGCCATCTATAATCCATTTAACAAAACCTGGAGAACCTAATTTTAAACTTTCATTTTTCTTTTCTTCTTGTTTATCATCAACATCTTTTTCATAAGGAACAAGGATGGGGTCTTTTTCTTCCGTTTGAATTGCCTCCCCTGTACGAATAGAATACAAAATACCATCTTCGTTATATGCTGCAAATTTAGAAAACTCCACTAAAGGCAACTTCCTTCGTATAATATCTATCATAGTCTTCACTTTATCATACTGATCTAAATCTGGAATTACATTTTGCCATGGTATTGAAGAACTAGTTAAATCTTTTATTGTCTGAAAAGAAGTTGTATATAAATTATTAAATGGAATAATAATAGGAACAGAGCGAGAAATATATGAATTATATACTATTAAATCAGCATAAGTGCGCCTACCATCAGGCCTAAATTGTATGTACACATCTGGATTATTATTAAAGCGCATTTCTATGCGAATAGGTTCACCATCGCTTTTTCTTCTATATAAAGACCAACTACCACAACTATCCTTTACAAATACAGACTGACGTATTGTTTCTGATTTATCACCATCTATATACGTCATATTTACAAAAGTTTCTGGGGATAAACTTATAATAAACTCTGTATCATTTTCTTCTACAGTAAGCTTAAATACTGCCCCTGAATCATCGGTTTTTAGTTCTGGTGCCTTATTCCGCAAAGAACGCAAAGGAGCATTTAACCATGAAGAAACAATGCCCCTTCTTATCTGAACAGAATCTGGTATTCCTGCGCTATTATAATCAGCGGTAGCAAAAGCTACAGAAAATAAACATAGTGTTACCGCAAAAAGTGATTTTTTTAATAACGCCGAAATACTCATATTATATTACTCCTCCAGTTCCTGTTGCAGGAATCTCTGCCATACTAACAGGCTCTGGGTCATCAAAACTCATTGCACCATCAGCAAGCCTAATTTCTCCTTTTACAACGCTTCCGTCAGGACTATGTATCATTCCATCACTTTCTTCATCTGGATGTTTACCTGCAGGTGCATTGCTTAAGAGCAACTTTAACCTATTTAATTGATTAACTTCGCTAGAGCCTGGGTCATAATCAATAGCAGAAATATTGGCTCCCGGATAGCGTCGTCTTAATTCCTTTATCATTCCCTTTCCTGTTACATGATTTGGTAAACATGCAAAAGGCTGAACACAAGCTATACTAGGAACTCCAGAATGTATAAGTTCTACCATCTCTGCAGTAAGGAACCATCCTTCTCCAGTGATATTTCCCATTTGAACAATATCGTCTACACCCTTCATCAAATCATAAATAATTGTTGGAGGGTCAAAACGATGACTCTTTTTCAAAGCTTTCTTCATATATTTTCGGTACTTTTCTAAGAACCATACAAATATTTTAGCATTACGCTCAGTTTTCTTTGGAAAAGCTAATTCTTCATGCCTAAATATGCCTGTACTAAACGAATAGAACAAAAAGTCTGCCAAATCAGGCATAACACATTCAGCCCCCTCTTGTTCTATAGTTTCTACAATTTGATTATTAGCAGTAGGATGGAATTTTACAAGGATTTCCCCTACAACACCTACTCTAGGCTTCTTTATTGGTAATAAAGGCAAATTATCAAAATCTTTTATAATTCCCTTTATAATCTTATGATAAGTATGACTAGACAAAGACTTTAATGCAATCTGTGCTTTACCATTCCATTTTTCATATAATGCATTTGCACTACCAGGAACTGCCTCATAAGGTCTAGTACGGTATAAAACTCTCATAAGAATATCGCCAATCATAAGAGCGTGTAATGCCCTATGCAAAAGAGCTGGAGTTATTGTAAAGCCAGGATTTTTTTCAAAGCCCTGAGCACTTAAAGATATAACAGGAATATGTGATAGTCCTGCGTCATTTAAAGCACGGCGAATAAATCCTATATAATTAGTAGCGCGACAACCACCGCCTGTTTGCGTAATCAAAAGGCTGATATGATTTAAATCATAGCGTCCACTTTGTAAAGCAGCAATCATTTGTCCTGCAACTAATATAGAAGGATAACAAGCATCATTATTTACATATTTTAATCCAGTTTCTACAGCACCAGGGTCAACAGCATCAAGAATAACAAAATTAAATCCCGAATAATTAAATGCTTGTTGCAAAAGTCTAAAATGTATAGGACTCATTTGAGGAGCCAATATCGTATGCTTTACTTTCATTTCTTTTGTAAAGACTTGTCTCTGATATGCAGAAGATTTTACAGAAAGTTTTTTACCACTTCTCTGTCTTGCCTTTACAGCAGCAATGAGAGAACGAATACGAATACGCACAGCCCCAAGATTAGAACCTTCATCTATCTTTATGAGAGTATACATTCTGCTTTTTGCACGTAATATTTCATCAACTTGGTCAGCAGTAACAGCATCAAGACCACAACCAAAAGAAGTAAGTTGTACTAACTCAAGATTTGGCATTTCACTTACAAAAGATGCCGCCCTATACAAACGGTTATGATAAGTCCATTGGTCTATAATACGCAAGGGGCGTTCTATAGCTCCTAAATGAGCAATAGAGTCTTCTGTAAACACCGCTAATCCTAAACCATGAATCATTTCTGGTATACCATGATTTATTTCTGGGTCTAGGTGATAAGGACGACCTGCAAGAACAATACCATTAGCACCACGTCTAATTATTTCTTCTATAGCTTCCTCCCCTGCTGTTTGAACATCTTTTTTAAACTTTTCTTGTTCTTCCCATGCAGCATCAACTGCAAGTCGCACCTGCTCGGCTGTAATAGTTCTAAAATGAGGACTTAATTCTTCATATAAGCGTTCTGCTAAACGAGTTTTATCATAGATAGGTAAAAAAGGATTCATAAATAATAAGGAAGAATCTTGTCTTAGCCTATCAACATTATTGCGCAAAACCTCAGGATAACTTGTAACAATAGGACAATTATAATGATTACCTGCCCCACTATCTTCTTTGCGTTCATAAGGGGCACAAGGATAAAATATAAACTTACATCCCGCTTGCAAAAGACTTTCTACATGACCATGAGATATTTTTCCAGGATAGCAAACGCTTTCTGACGGTATAGTTTCTAAGCCCTTTTCGTATATAATACGACTTGAGCGAGGAGAAAGTCGCACTCTAAAGCCCATTTTTGTAAAGAATGTAAACCACAAAGGATAGTTTTCATACATATTCAATACACGTGGAATGCCAACATCACCTAAAGGAGCTTCTTCTGGTTTTAGTGGCACATAATGGAAAAGTCTTTTATATTTCCAATCAAAAAGATTAGGAAGATTTTCTGGCAACTCTTCATCATCATCTAATTTAGAAGCACCTTTATTACTTCCGTCCACTATAGTAAGACGCTTGCTTATATCTTCTTTAGAAAGTTCAGCTCCTCTCTCACAACGATTTCCTGTAACAAACACTCGTCCTGTACGTGCATTACCATCAGAAGCAGAACTTGTACTAAATGTATTTATAGTCAAAAGACAGTTATTTGAACATTTGCCACATCTGCGCAATTCTAAATCAACTTTGAAACTTTCTAATTGCTCTAAAGTTGCAATTCCAGATTTTATAAACTTAGGAGTTTGGTCTTCATCATCAGGCTTAGGACGACGTAAATCTTCCCACTGGTCTTGTGCAATAAGAGCAGAACCATAGGCTCCCATCAAACCTGCAACATCAGGTCGATATACGCTCACCCCTGCTATTTTTTCAAAAGCACGCAAAACTGCGTTATTATTAAATGTGCCTCCCTGCACAACAACTTTAGAACCTATATCACTTGCCTTACGCAATTTTATAACTTTAAACAAAGCATTCTTTATAACAGAATAGGAAAGCCCCGCAGATATATCTGCTACAGTAGCGCCTTCTTTTTGAGCCTGTTTAACGCGGCTATTCATAAAGACCGTACATCTAGTTCCTAAGTCAACAGGCTTAGGAGCCATAAGAGCTAATTGAGAAAACTCTTGAACATCCATTCCCATGGTACGAGCAAAATTATCCAGGAAACTTCCACAACCTGCAGAACATGCTTCGTTTAATTGTATTGATGTAATAGTTCCATCTTTCATACGCAAGCATTTCATATCTTGCCCACCAATATCTAAAAGGAACTCTACACCAGGAACAAAGAAATCGGCTGCCCTATAATGCGTTATTGTTTCTACTTCTCCCGCGTCTACACCAAGTGCCGCCTGAAATAAAGCTTCTCCATAACCTGTAGAAACAGAGCGCGCTATATAACAATCTTTAGGCAATATTTGGTATAACTGCTTTAACACTCGTACAGCTAAATCTACAGGATTACCTGCGTTTACATCATAAAAACGCCACAATATGCGACCTTCTGTATCTGTAAGAACAGCCTTAGTAGTTGTAGAACCTGCGTCAAGGCCTAAAAACAAAGGTCCTTTTGCAGATGATAAATCTCCTGTAAGAGCCTTTTCTTTTGCATGACGAGCAGTAAATTCATCAAGTTCTTCTTGATTACGGAACAAAGGCTCTAGTCGCTGAACCTCTTGCATTTCTGCGCCTACAAGGTTTTTCAAATTTTCTCTAAACTCTGCTATTGTTGCAAAATGCAAAGGCGTTTTATCTGCACTAACACATCTAACTTCTCTCTCGGCAGAATATGCAGCCCCAGCGGCTACAAACAACTGACTATTTTCTGGAACTATTGTTTCTTCTTCTGTAAGATTTAAGGTAAGCACAAAACGCTGTCTTAATTGGTCAAGGAAGTGTAAAGGACCACCTAAAAATGCTACATGTCCACGTATAGGCTTACCACAAGCAAGCCCACTTATAGTCTGGCTAACTACAGCCTGAAAGATAGATGCTGCTATATCCTCTCTTCTAGCTCCCTCGTTAATTAAGGGCTGAACATCTGTTTTTGCAAAAACACCACATCTAGCAGCTATAGGATATATTGTAGTAGCACCCTTTGCTAACTCATTAAGTCCACTAGCGTCAGTTTCTAGCAAAGCTGCCATTTGGTCTATAAAAGCACCTGTACCACCTGCACAAGTACCGTTCATTCTCTGTTCTACACCACCTTTAAAATAAGTGATTTTAGCATCTTCACCACCAAGTTCTATAACAACATCAGTTTGAGG
>CAJOPO010000187.1 GCA_905236315.1 uncultured Treponema sp. | reverse complement strand
TTTTAATTTCTGCTATTATCAGAAATTAAAACTCGTCGGGAACTTCGGAAAATCGCCGAAGGCGAGTTTTTCGAAGTTCCCATAACACACTTCTTTTACGTGAGCAGCGTTAGCTGCGAACAAATCCGTTTGTTTACCCCTCCCAAACACGCAGGGGTCAAGAGCCACTCCCTTGAAAATTGATTTCCACGCTTGACAAATTATGTATAAATATACATAATTATGTATAACACTTACAAAAGAGGCTAACTGTGAAAGAGCGTCTCTCTCGACTAAAAACAATCCGAAAACTCATAAAAAACTACCGCATAGAAAGTCAAGAAGAACTACTAGGCTATTTACAAAAAGAAGGCTTTGAAGTAACACAAGCCACCCTTTCTCGCGATTTAAAGCTATTAAAAGTGGGGAAAATAAGCGATGGACATGCAGGCTACGTTTATACAATGCCAGATGAAGATGAAAGACGAGAAAGCGAACAGATATATATTCAAGATTTTTTACGTGGCTATGTAAGTATAGATTACAGTGGCAACATTGTTGTAATAAAAACCTTTGGAGGACATGCTGACGCAGTATCTAATGCCCTAGACTCTCTTAATTTAGACGAGATACTCGGCACAGTTGCAGGCGATAACTGCATCTTTGCATGCTTAAAAGAAGGCATTTCTGGTGAGCAGTTTATCCAAAGCTTAAAATTAAAAATCCCTGAACTAGAAGAAGAATAAAACGTCCCCAACGCAAAACGCATTTGGGGAACCTTTTGCGCACTATTGTTTATTCTACAGCACTTCCTTCAAATAAAACATCTTCATCAAAAATAGCCGTCCTTGCCTTTACAGTAAGAGTTTCTCCATTCCAAGTTAAAGTACCAGTCTTATATTCACTGCGCTTAAAATGCCTATCCTTTATTAAAGAAACATTATCACCTGGTAAAGAAATAGTAATAAACTCCACATTAAAGTTTAGAGGATGACTCTTTAAGTCTTCCTTTGTATTCCCCTCCTTGCGCTGAATGATAGTTTTAGCAGAATCCTTTAGCATAACAAGCACGGTAGAGCCATCATTCACTTCTAAGAAATAGCCTGGGAAAAAGCTAAAATCATAAAGCATTTGCATATCTGCATACAACCTACCATTTTCATCAAGCATTTGAACCATCATAGGCATGCCCGCCATAATAAAGTAATCAGGATAAGAATCACGCAAATGTTCATTCAACGTATAAGAAATCTTATTATCATCAAATTGTTCAATGATTTCTTTATAGTTATCAAGGCGTATTTTTACTAAATCCAATACATTAGAATATGACCAGTCATTATACGCTGCTAATTCTGCAAAGACATTAGCAGTTGAATTCATCAAGTTTCCTCCAAAAGATGTCATTTGTTTAATCTTTGGAAAGTTTATATGATTTAAGAATGTAACCCTTGTAAGCAAATCTACAACAGAATATCCCCAGCGAGACACATCAGTCTTATTCTTTAGCTTTTTATATCGCTTGATTTCACTCTGCAAATCCTTTTCATAATCTTCATTTAAATCAATCTTTTTCTGCACTTCTGTGCGTTCTTTTATAGTATAAGTCTTTCCATTTTGCAAAAGCAAATCTTCTGATGTAAGTTTGCTCAACATGGGGTTAGCATAAGCCATCATTCCCTTGTACACACCAGGCTGAATTCCCTGTATGCCAGAGACAGACATAAAAAGCGTGTAAGAGTTTTTATCCATTAAGGAGATATTCTTTTGTCCCTGGCAAGTTACTTGAAAATATGAATCTGTAACCTCGCCCTCTAGCGCAAATAATTCACGATATCTACCAATGAATATATCTTCTAGCAATGTACGAAACTCTTGTGTATACGATGATAAATCAGGATTTTCAAACTCTAACGTGATAAAATAATTACGCGCAGAACCGTCATATCCTGGGTTATAACGCTGAACATAGGTCCACTTTTCTACAGCGTGCATTGTGCAAGAAAAACTTTCTACTTTGCCATTTCCACCTTCTTCTGCATCAAGGTCTTCCCCATCATTTTCAAGCAGATGTGTTATAGTAAAAATAAATTTACCAGTGCTATCAAGGGCGACATTTTTTATAGAACATTCATATTCCTCTAAAGTGCACCCATTTTGAGAAATATACCCCTTATATGAGTAGCGATTGCTCTCACCCACTTCGCTTTGTGTTGGGTCTAAAAAAACACTTTCGTCTAAATATAAATCTGCACTAACAAAGGTCCATTCGCTATCTTTTAGCATTTTGTGGTAATAACCTATAGTGCCGTTTTTATCTGTACCAGCAACCCTAAGTTCTCTAGCATCGTTTCCCATGCCAGTTTGCGCTATAGAAAGCATTTTTGTAAGGCGCGCCGCCCCTTCTAGTTTTATGCTAGGCTGCTCGTACCAATCTTCTGCAGGCAAAGCCCAGGGAGAATAGTTTGAAAGATATTCCGTTCCCTTATACGTTTGCTCTACTTTATCGTAAGTATATAGGAAGAACATAGGGTCGCAGCCCATAGTATCAAAGTCTATGAGGCGTGTATACATTGTCCCCTTATTGCCTATAAGGAATATTGTATCACCAGAAACGCTTATATTTTCTGCTATAAAGCGTCCTTCTTGAGGACAATCTATGCTTGTGCTAAAGTCTGGTGGCATACCGCTATCAGTAAAGCGAATGTGCTGACCGTCCGCTGTTAAAAAATATAAGGTTTCTAGCCCCATCGTACCGTAGTGGTGTTCATTTCCATAAATATCAGTATGATATAAAATATCCTTGCGCCTAACTCCCATGCTCCAACCACGTTTATCTAGCACAAGGTCATTTTGTTGTAAAGAGTGATTTTTAGGAAAACCATATAATTTTTGCCAACGCAAGGGTTTAGGAACACCCCACTTTTCAAGGAAGCAATAATACAGATATCCTTGGTCATCAAAGGCATATAGGCTATCTCCATCAGCTGCAATTTCTCTTATTGCAAAGGGGGTATCAAAGGACTCTTTATGTCCACTATTAAAAGGTAAGCCCTTCTTTAAGAATAAACTCCATTCTTTTTCTCCAGCCTTTCTTGAATATATGCGCCCATCTACAAGGGTAAAATCATAATACTTACAGTAAGATTGCGTCATGGTACGAATACTTACTTGCTCTGGCAAAAAACCGTTTACATCTTGAATATTTCCTATTTCTTTTAATAAAGGCTCTTCATATCGGGCTTGAGAATGAGAAGCACAGGCACTAGCAAAAAACATAAATAATAAACTCCAAGTAATTAAGATATACTTTACAACATGCTTATCCATATTAGTAATATAGCAAATTAAATAACGTATGAAAAGATTGATAAGATTTTTATGACTTATCCTTGCAAGGGGGATGCATACCGACGTGTACACGTCATACCCACCGACCTGTACACGTACCATATACCGACAGGTACACGTCAATCATACCGACCATGGAAATCAGTTTTCAAGGGGTGCCCTTGAACCCCGTGTTTTT
Organism: uncultured Treponema sp.; assembly: GCA_905236315.1. GTDB lineage: Bacteria > Spirochaetota > Spirochaetia > Treponematales > Treponemataceae > Treponema_D. The sequence goes on along the minus strand of CAJOPO010000187.1, from coordinate 283 downwards.
GGAGAGGAGAAAAACCTCTACACGAAAGCGGGTTTTTCTCCGCTAGAAACTTCGTTGCGAGTACCTCCAAACCTCCTCCAAACTGCTTCCACTTGGGCGCAGTTTGTCCAGCATCGCTTAGACAACTTTTTTAACGTTAAAAAAGTTGGCCCCTAAGAACCCTAGCTTTACTTAGAAAAAAAAAGGATTTTTCATTTATATAGGGAACCTCGAAAAACTCCCTTTCAGAAAGTTTTTCGAGGTTCCTGCGAGTTGTAAGTCGCTATAATAGCGCGACTTACAA
>CAJOPO010000186.1 GCA_905236315.1 uncultured Treponema sp. | reverse complement strand
ATAGCGAATTTACTGCAAGATTTGTATAAAACATTAGTTCATACTCCTCATAGCTTCTATAGGATTTGTAGAAAGTGCAACTCTAGCGGGGTAAATCCAACCTATTGCACTAAGGGCAACTGTTATAAGCCATAAGCGTGCTATGTTTTTGCCTGTTACTACAGCGGTAAGAGTTGTGTCTCCAAATAGCTGAGAAAGATATTCATTGTTTAGTTCTATGTTAGCCCCTTGCACTATAGTAGCTCCTAGTGTGCCTAATACTGTCGCTAGTAAGCCTGCACTTGCTGTAAGAAAGAAAGTTTCTAAAAAGAATTGGGAAGCTACAAAAGTTCTTTCTGCCCCAATGGCGCGTAGGGTGCCTGTTTCTCCTACACGTCCTAAAGCAGATATTACTAATGTGTTGTTTACTACTATAAAACCAGTGAGCAAAATAAGTATTATACCAATATTGAATATAGTGCGTAGATAAAAGGTGAGTGCTACAGTTCCCCCTGCTGCACTTCTCCAGTTTATAGCTTGTACAGCCCAGCCTTTTTGACTAAAAGCGTTATTTAAGTCTTTTATTAGTTTTTTAGTTCTTATATTGTCTTTTGTGCCACATAGTATAAAATTCCACACTGTGCTGTTTGCAGAATCAAGACTATTTTCTGTTGAAGCATTTGCAATATCATCTAAAAGAGTGGAATAGGTGCCATCAGTTTCTGTTCCCGCTTCATCTTGCACATCAGAAAAAAGGTCATCTAAAGACATATCTTCTTCCATAATGGTTTCTTGACTTTCTGAACTTTCTGCATAGTCTTGTAGATTCATCAAATCTCTTACTGTGCTGGGGTCTGTTAGAGCAATGCGGTCTAATGTAGAGTTTTGTACTTTGTAACGATAAAAAGCTGTAATTGGTACAGAGCGAATTGTAAATGAAGAGGCACTTGTTGTTATTAGCTGAATACTATCTCCTAGTTGTAAATCTTGTTCTAGGGAACTTTCTAAAGAAGCCTTCATTGCTTCGTTTATCATAATGCCTTTTTCTCCACTTTGGTAGGCGTTGCCTTCTATAATCTCTATGCCCTTCATAGCGTTTATATATTCTTGAGCATTTACCCCAAAGAGAACAGCGGCTTTTTTGTGTCCGTCTATATTCATAGCTGCCATACCAGTGAGTTGTGGAGTTACAAAAGAAAAATCACTGCCAAGGTCTTTATCATTGCACAAAAAGTTATATATGTCTGAATAAGGAATTACTTGGGGAATAATAGAAAGCTCTCCTGTAACAGGGGTTTCATCACCAAATAGGCTTAAAGGAAAGTTTGAAACTGGGCGTATTACAATGTCTCCCGTAAAACTTTGGGCATAGGTTGTTTTTAAGCCGCTGTCTGTTCCGTCAAAAATAGCGTTTGCTACAAAAAGCAAGGAAAGAGCAAATGCCATAAAGAGAATAATAACAAGTGAACTTTTGCGTGCCGTTACATTTTTTAGGGCAAACTTAAAGACAAACATCACTGTACTTTATCATAAATGAATAAATAATACAATTATTCAGTTGTATTTTTTACCTTTTATATGTATGATTATTTTATGAAAATTCTGGAACTTCATAACGTTAGCAAAAAGTATCAATTAGGCAAGGTATTTGTTCCTGCTGTCAAAGATTTGAACTTTTACATAGAAAAAGGGGAATTTGCTGCAATATCAGGTCCTTCTGGTTCAGGAAAATCTACTACTCTTAATATGATGGGGCTTATTGACTTGCCTTCTGCTGGTTCTTTAGTGCTAGACGGTATTGATGTGTATAAGGGCTTTGCCCTCCCCGATGGAAACACTGTGCCACGTAAATTAGATAGGCGTATAACAGAGCTACGTGGAGAGCACGTGGGATTTATATTTCAGAATTTTAATCTTATTCCTGTTTTAGATATTTATGGTAATGTAGAGTTGCCTCTTAATCTTCAAAAAAAGTCCAAGCGTACAATGACCCCTGCAGAGCGTACTGAATGGGTGGATTATTTAATAGAAAAAGTGGGCCTTACTGATTGGAAAAAGCATAAACCTTCTGAACTAAGTGGTGGGCAAAGGCAACGTGTGGCTATAGCCCGCGCTCTTGTTACAAAGGCTTCTGTAATCCTTGCTGATGAGCCTACTGCTAATCTTGATTCTAAGAATGGAGAGCAAATCCTTTCCCTTATGAAGAGCCTTAATAGCGAGTTGAATACTACGTTTATATTTTCTACTCATGATAAGCGCATTGTGGATATGTGTAATCACGTGGTTTATATTTTAGATGGGGAACAGATAGGGGAGGAGAGAAGATAGAATTTAGAGCTTAGACGGTAGAACTTAGAAGTTAGTGGATAGTGTGTAGTAGATAGACTTTAGGAAATAGAAAAATCCCCGAATGAGCTTCGGGGAAAAACGATAATTTTATATAAGGAAACATCATCTTTAGTGAATGAAGTCATCCATAACGAAAGTTGTCATTCCGAACTGCTTCGGAAGCTTATACTAAGAAATGCCGACAGGCTCTTGCGCATACTCGGCATTTTAGCGATATTATTGCTTGAACTAATAACCTTTTAACTGCAGGAACTAGCAATATAGGGAGCCTCTAAAAACTTCAGTTTTTAGAGGCAACTTTGAAAATGCGATGTTGTAAGGCGCGCTATTATAGCGACTTGCAACT
>CAJOPO010000185.1 GCA_905236315.1 uncultured Treponema sp. | reverse complement strand
TCAAAAAACATCTAATAATATTATAAAATGTAAATTAGGAAATACCGATAATAAAAGAATAGAATTATGGAATCAATATTACCTTATCTTATCGCTGGAATTGCCGTAATGGCTGTAATTGTTGTTCTCATGGTTGTATTTGGGAAAAAATCCAATTCAGACGACGCAAAAGGTTCTGGTGCAAAAAAAACAAAATCTCAGGCTCAAGTTGTAAGGGAAGCACAACGCAAACTTGGCAAAAATCCTAGCGACCCAGAAGGTCTTGCTATGCTTGGTAATGTATACTTTGCAAGTCAAGTTTGGGACAAAGCTATACCTATATATGAACAGTTGTATAAACTTTCTGCTGTTCCAGGTAACAATATAGATGCTTTTGAACCTGCATTAAAGTATGGTACTTGTGCATTAAAATTAGAAAAATATCCAGAAGCCGTTCAAGCGTTAACCACAGCAGCGGGTAAGGAACCTCATAGTTATGAAGCAAATTATTATTTAGGGCAGGCTTTATATAATGTGCAACAATATGATAAGGCTATTCCTTGCTTAAAAAAAGCACTTATATTAAAACCAGAAGCCGAAGGCATAAACTTTGTTTTAGGTCAGTGTTATTATATGGGACATCACTACCGTGATAGTTTGCCATGCTTTAAGAAAGCCCTTACAGAAAATCCATCAAACAAAGAAGCGTTATTCGATATGGCAGATGCTATGGCAAATGAAGGTCATGGGGATAGAGCCATGAAAGTTTTTTCTCATTTACGTGCAGACCCTGTTTATGGCGCACGTTCTTGTCTTGCAGCAGGTACACAAAGAATGAATCTAGGAGACCACAATGCTGCAGCACAGGACTTTGAAATTGGTTTAAAACATCAGAATATACCACAAGATGTCCTTCTTGAATTGCAGTATCGCTATGCCCAGTGTCTTTTTAGCAAGAATCAATTCGGAAAAGGTCTTGAATATTTAAATAAAATCAAACAAGTAAATGCTAATTATAAAGATGTAAATGCTCTTTTAGCAAGATACCAAGAATTAAGTCAAAACTCTAATTTACAAGTATATTTAACAGCAGGAGCAAGTGATTTTGTGGCACTATGTCGCAAATTCTTTAATGGGCTATACAAAAATTCTTTTGTTAAGATTATCGATATAAATGTTACATCTGCATATACAGATATATTAGCAGAAGTAGATACTACAAAATGGCAAGATACTGAATTATTAAGATTTTTCCGTACCACAGGTTCTACTGGCGAGTTATATGTAAGAGACTTTCATGGACACATGCATGACGTAAAATGTGACAGAGGTTATTGCATTACAGCAGGGGTTTTCTCTGATGAAGCCCATAAATATATAGAAGGTCGTCCTGTTGACCTTATAGAAAAGGCACAACTTACTCGTATATTAAAGTCTATTACAATTTAGTTCAAGGAAATCAGTTTTACAGTGCACATATAAAAAACAGCGAAAAGGAGACTAGCGGATTGAATCCTTAGGATTACAAAAACACTCTGTTCGTGCTACCGCGTAAGCGGCAAACGTAAATAATTACAACACACACCTTCGTAGAAGGCGTGCGAATGTGGCGTGTAGAGGGCTAGCCCTCGATTTTGTAATCGACAGATTCAATCCGCAGAGGCGACTAGAAACTGTTTTTTTATATGTGCATAATTTAAACTTTTTTATTTCTTTATAACCACAAGATTGCGCTCATGGTCTTCTAAAAAAGGAACTGTGAGTGCTATTTTTTTATAAGTAGGGATAATTTTTTGCACCTCAGGGCTAGACATTTCTTCTTGAATTTTCTCTGCCCTAGCCTTATACGCTACTAAAAAACCGCCATTTTTTAACATTCCAAGCAAAAGCCTTGCTATTTTTTTATCAAATGGATGAAAAGCCCTAAATACTTCTATATGAAATTTTTCTTTTTCTACTTTATCTGCTTGCACACACTGAACAGTTACGTTCTTTAAGCCTATTTTATTTATTACACTTTCTAAAAATAAACATCTCTTTTCCATTCTTTCTACAAGAGTAAAAGAGTGCTGAGGATAAACTGCTGCTAGAGGAATACCAGGACAGCCCCCTCCAGAGCCAATATCGCCAATCTCTAAAGATTCAATATTGTTTTGTTGCGTTAAGGATTGAATTAATGAATTAATATGAGAAACGGCTGCAAGACTGTCTAATATATGATTTACTGCCATGTCATCCATAGTGTCAGCCTTCATAAGATTATACGTCTTATTAAAGTCAAGAACCGCTTCTATATATATTTCCATTTTCCTTTGTAAATCTTCAATTTGCAAAAGACCTAAAGTGTCCAAGCCTTGCTGCAACTTACTTTGCATAGCTAGTTTTCTTCTCCTAAGTCTATAAGCAATTCTAATTTCCAGTCTGGGTCTACAGTTTTCATAGAAACAAGATTTCCTATTCGTGTAGCCTGTAGATCATCTCTCTGAGAGAGCTGATACAAAAATGAATATTGATTAAAAGAGTCCTGTGTTACAGCCGCCGCTGCACTATAGGTTTGAGAAGAAGAATTAGCAGCAGTTTTAAATAATAAATGAAAGGTTTCTGACCTTGTTTTACCATCACTTTGATATTTTCTATCACCTGTAACAAGGAAAGTGCCATCTTGCTGTACGTCAGAAATATATATTGTATGACAAGTTCTTAAAACATCATAACCATTTACAGAAAACTTTATTAAATGAGATGACTGAGTATGTCTTGAACTACTTGCAGTATTATTTGCAACTATAGAGCCTGTGTTTGAATAGGAAGAATAAGCATTTTCGTTTTCTAAAGTTTTAGTAATATTTGCAACTTGCTCTTGTAATTTTTTATTTTGCTCCTTTATCTCTTCAATTTCAGAAATAACTTGAGAAAGCAAAATATTTGAAGCAGATTTACTTTTAGAAGTATATAAATTACTAAGTTCTACACCTGTCATAGAACTCGTGTCTGCCCCTAAAATGTTTCCTAATTGATTTAGGAGTCCATTCTTAGACATTTGCTGAATATCATCTGCTGTAAGAGTTGATAGTAATTCCTTTGCTTTCTGTTGTATTTCTGAAGAAGCTATTTCAGTATCTTCTTCAAAATTTTTAATACTATCTGCATTAGTGTCCGCTACAACACTTTGTTGCTTTTTACTAGGATAGTTATAAGAGCCCGCGCTCCTAGGAGTATAAAAACCACTACCTAAAGTTGGAGCCGTTATAGAAGGCATAGTTGGGGAGGTTATAGTTATTGATTCCATACTCTGAGCAAAAAGCATAGGTGTAATAATGGATAACAATGATAGTGTTATAGTTTTATAGATTTGCAAGGCTTTCCTCCACATATTCTAAACGTTGTGTAAGTTCACTAATAGTTTTTGTAAGACGGTCTCGTTCTTTTTCTAACTTAGCACGAGGGTCTTCCGTTTGTGCTTTCTTTTTCATCATAGCAATAACGCTATCAGGACTTTTACCCTGCTTTATAGCGTCTTGCGCCTTTGCTCGCTCATCAGGCTTTTTTAATCTAGCCACAATCTTCATATTATCAAAGCCTAAGACAGCATCTTCTTTAGGCAAGGTGCCAACTTGTGTTACAGTTTTTGCTGTTGTACGTGGTAACTGCAACACCCTATCTAAATAATCTTCATAACGTATACTAGCTTGTTCACACAAAGTATGCGCTTTTATTAAACTCTTTCCAAACTCCTGCATAAGATGACCATTTGGCTCTATATATTTAGTGCGAATTTCTTTAGTAAGTTCTTCCAACTCAGGAGAAATTGAAAGGTCCATTTTATAAAAGCCTTTTTGCTCTGCTATTTCTAAAAGGCTATGAAACTTTGCCCAAAAATAATTCGTATGACTACGAGCCTTATGAGGCGGTTCTTTACCTCCATTTTCTGCAATTTGCTCTTCATTTATAAGATGGTGCGTATATTCATGAATTGCAGTATATACTAACTCATTATCTGTCTTAAAATTTTTGTTGTGCAATAAAATTTCTCGTGAATCTGGCTTATATAAGCCATTTACACGCTTGCTCTCTTTTCCTGTAAGCAAAACTGAAAATTCTAACGATGAGTCTTGAATATTAAGCAACATAGTCTTTATTGACTCGTTATCCATTTTATTTACCAACCACCTCTTTCTTTACAAAGCCACTTTTATTCAATTCAAATATCCCATTGCACCTAAAATTAAACTAGCTGCTACGGTTGCTGCGGTTTCTGTTCGTAAAACTCTATTTCCCATTCTAAGTCTTTTATATCCCTTACTTTCTAAAAGTTCCCTTTCTTTATCTGTCCACCCTCTTTCGCTACCAATACAAGCAACAGCAGTTCTAGTTTCTTTTAATAAAGAACTCTCCCTTTCCAATACACTAGATAGACTATCTTTTGCATTTACGTTATCTAAAGCAAAAAGTACATCATCTTGCTTTAAGTTTTTTTCTATCACATCTAAACATTCATTAAGAGAATTATGTATATATAGAGAAGGTATATGCGTTCCTGCCGCCTGCACTACCCCCTCTACTAGCATAGTTCTACCTGCATCGCTTGTAGCCAAAGAAGAATTCAAATAAGATTTTTCTCCTAACTCTGTAGCTACTAAATGAATTTCACACACCCCTAAACCTGCCATATCGCGCAAAAGGCGTTTTAACTGTATAGGACGCGGAAATCCAATAATCATAATTAATGGATACAATGGTTTTCCATCTCCTTGAGGAGTAAAAGAAAAACTAAGTGTTCCATTTTCATCAATATCATCTATAGCTGTTATTAAAGCAATTCCAGAAGAACCTTCTATAATACCAGCGTTAAATGTATCGCCAACTTTTTTTTTAAGGATTTTTATTATGTGTTTGGCACGAGCGTCATGCAGACTAAGAGGCTTATCTATTTCTTGCTTTGTGAACAAACAGATATTCATAGATAAATATGATTATAGCACAATAACAAGGCACTTTCAATAAATTTTACACTCTTTTTTTGTTGGTAAGCAGTAAAATATAATTACCCAAAAAAAACGAAAAAGGTTTTCAACCATCTGTTATAATAGAAATTGCACACCAAAACAACAGGAGGAAGAAAACCTATGAAAAATATAGCACAAAAGGAGAGAAAAGAAAATATCTGCTTCAATGCACAGACAAGATTTCTTTTGGAATGTTATCTACTTGGCAAAAAAGGAATTGAAAAGGTTACGAAAAAAACTAAACTTGCAGAAATCTTCAAGTGTGACAGAAAGACAATATACAATGAAATAAAACGTGGTACGGTAAAGCACGTAAAGAGTGATTTAAGCGAGGTGTATGAATACAATGCAGAATACGCACAGAACATAGCGAATGAGCAGAATGCAAATAAGGAACAGATTCCTAAAATCATGCTGGACAGCGTACTCGCAAGAGAAATTAAAAGACTCATTGTAGGGAACCTCGAAAAACTCCCTTTCAGAAAGTTTTTCGAGGTTCCTGCGAGTTGCAAGTCGCTATAATAGCGCGACTTACAACATC
>CAJOPO010000184.1 GCA_905236315.1 uncultured Treponema sp. | reverse complement strand
GTAAGTCGCGCTATTATAGCGACTTACAACTCGCAGGAACCTCGAAAAACTTTCTGAAAGGGAGTTTTTCGAGGTTCCCTAAAATATTTTTTATCGCATTACTAGATAAGGTTTATATTCCAAATATTTTATTTACCAATGAATCATCAAGTATTCTGCTACTAGCCTTGTCTGCATTGTTAAGCATTTGCTCTAGCCTGTTATCTACTAAATCACTTGCCATCTCTTCTATATTAATGCCTCTTAACTTAAAGAATAATAGAGGAGAAGTGTCAAACCTATTGCCTATTCCATATAGGACTGCGGCAGTGTGTTTACACATATCTGCCCAATCGGGACAAGTGCATTTAAAATGGATTTCTTTCATAGACGGAAAAAGCCCTGCTTTCTTATCTGCAAAAAGTTCTTTTAATTCGTTAGGAAACTTTCCATTTATAAGCGATTCGATATTTTCAATTTTGGAAGAACATTTATATATAATTTTTTGGTATCTTAGCTCTGGAAGAGGGTCTATAGTTATTTGCACTCTATAGGGATTTTTTTGACTGCCTTGCACTAGGGCAACTACGTTTGCATAATCTATATTGAGGTCTAAAACACAGTTTGCCCTTACATATCTGCGCCCACGTTCCAGGCGGCTTTTATAATCTGCATATCGTTCAAGATTATTGCACCAAGCCTTTCCCCACCAACTAGTTGCAATATTTCTTCCTTCAAGAACTACAGGATTAAGTATATTGCCATGCTTAGCTTCGTATTTTATGTAGTCAGCAGCCTTTTCTTTTAAGTCTGCAACTGAGGTATATGTGTAGTCATAAAAATCATAACTCATATTATGCCTCTAGGGTAAATAATTTGCGCAATTCTTCATTACTCATTTCAGTTATCCAAGATTCTCCTGAATCTGTACCAATTACATTTTGGGAAAGGGTCTTTTTGCGTTCTATAAGTTCATTTATTTTTTCTTCTATAGTTCCCTTGCATACCAGTTTATGAACTATAACATTTTTTTTCTGCCCGATGCGGAATGCACGGTCTGTAGCTTGATTTTCTACAGCAGGATTCCACCAACGGTCAAAATGTATAACATGATTTGCATTAGTAAGCGTTAGACCTGTTCCTCCAGCCTTTACAGAGATTATCATATAGGGAATATATTTATCACTTTGGAACTCTTCTACCATTTTATTACGAGTCTTTACGCTAGTTCCCCCATGTAAAACAAAGCCTTGTATGCCAAAGATTTTTGAAAGAAAGGCATTTAGTGGCTCACACACTTCCTTAAATTGAGTAAAGATTAACACTCGCTCTCGTTTTTCGTATATTGTGGAACATAGCTCTCGTAGTATTTCAAACTTTCCACTATCTCCCTCTGCATAACCTTCACTCCCTGTAAATTGGTCTGGGTGATTGCATATCTGCTTTAGCTTTATTAATGAAGAGAGTATAATGCCACTTCTCTTTATATTTGAATCTTCATCATTTAAATTATTTAACATTTCTTCTATATCATCAACATATTTTTTATATAAAACACGTTGCTTTTTAGAAAGGGACACATAATCTATCATTTCTATCTTTTCAGGAAGGTCGCTAATAATAGATTTGTCTGTCTTTAAGCGACGTAGCATAAAGGGCATAATCATATTTTTTAATTTAGTGTAGCCTTCTGGATTATTGGTAAGTGTTTTGCAGAAATCCTTAAATTCTGTAGAGGTTCCTAATAGTCCTTTATCCAAAAAGTCAAAAAGTGACCATAGATTAGTTAAATCATTCTCTACAGGAGTACCCGTCATTGCTACTCTATAATGACAGTTTAGTGCTTTTATGCTCTTTGTTTGCTTAGATAATGGATTCTTTATGGCTTGCGCTTCGTCTAATATAACCATATCCCATTCTGTTTGGGTAAGAACTTCTAAGCGAGAAGCCATACTATAAGTGGTAATATTTAAGAAGGCGAGTTCTTGATTTTCTTTTGATTTGCTAGAACTATGCAAAAGTCTTACATCTATTGCTGGGGCAAACTTAGCACATTCTTTTTGCCAGTTTCCTAGTAAAGAGGCTGGAACCACAAGAAGAATATGAGGATTTTTGACATTCTGTTTTGCAAAGTGCATCCTTAGGGCATCTAAAAAAGCTAGAACTTGAACCGTTTTTCCTAGTCCCATATCATCTGCAAGACAAGCCCCCAGCCCATAATTATACATACGTTCAAGCCATGTAAAGCCCGCTTGCTGATATGGGCGTAGTACAGCCTTAAAACTCTCTGGAGGGGGTGGGCTATTTTCTGTTTCTGTATGACTTGAGCGAATATTTTTGAATAGCTCAGAAAGCCAAGCCCCATTTGTTATAATGACTTCATCGTTTTCTTCAGAATCTTCATTACTATCATCATCTTTTAGAGGCTCTGTCTGTAGGTTCATGCGTAGGGCTTCTAGTAAAGATAGCTTTCCTTTATAGTGTTCCACTTGGCTTAGTAAGGCATTTAGTCTTTCATGGTCTACTTCTACCCACTTACCTTTTATAAGGGCTAGACCGTCCGTTTTATTTTGCAATGCCTCTATTTCTGCTTCTGAAAGTTCCATTCCGTCTACAGAAAGGTAGGAGTCCATAGAAATTATGCTTTCAAGCCCTAGTAAAGATTCTTCTTTTTCGCCTAATCTTATACTAAGTGAAACACTGTGTTTTTTCTTTTTCCACCAATCAGGTATTCTAAATACGATGCCAATTTTTTCTATATCAGGAATTATTTTTAGTAGAGAATATGCTTCTTGGGTGTTTATACGTAGCGGATGGAATAGTTCTCCGTTTTTTATGAATCCTTCTATGAGAGGAGATACTTCTGCTACTTTATTTAAGCAGCTTAGAAGTTCTAGCATTTTTTTGCGGTCGTCTTTGAACTCTACAAGAGCGTATCGCAAAGGTACATGGGACACTTTACCGTCTTCGTCCTTAGTTGAATATGTTGCCATAAAGGAGAAAGGACATTCTGTGTCTAAGGGATTTTCTACTAGGTGAAAGAATATTTTTTCTGCAACCTTTAGATGCTGACTTTTTTCTGCAAGATATAAAGAAACAGTTCCTGGATATTCTTTTATTTCTAAAGCAAAATGCTCATTTAGCTTAGTCCATAAGGAATTTAGCCAAGCGTCATTTACATATTCTGCACCAGGGGCAAAAGGCACTCTTTCTAGTAAATATACTATATTGTCATAGTCTAACGGTATTACCGCTTTATCTCGTAATAATTCTATGCCGTCAAAAACTGGTATTTTAGATAAGAAACTTTCTGCTACTAAATGCAAAAAAATACCAGTTCCGTCTAGACCCTTAGGCTTAGTCTTAAAGCCTAATTCATATAAGGCGGAAACTGGAGAGTATAAAAACTTTCCTTCGTAATTATTATCATCTACTGCAAAACCATTTTGAGTAAAGCGGAAAGCCTTAGGTATATTGTCTAATTTGTCTAGTTCTTTATTTTTTTTAGTTTGAGCCATTACTCTTTTACAGGACAACCACAGCCCTTGTGTTCTACCTCCCAACTTTGTGCAATGCTAAGTATTTTTGCTTCACTAAACATAGGACCTGCAAACTGAATACCAACAGGCATATTGTCTACAGAAGTTCTTCCTGCGGGAACAGAAAGAGAAGGTATACGAGCAAGATTTACAAAGGTTGTAAACAAGTCGCTTAAATACATTGCAAGTGGGTCATCTACTTTTTGCCCTAGCTTAAATGCTGGAGTGGGGCAGGTGGGGCAGAGAACAAGGTCAAACTTTTCAAATAAAGAAGCCATTTCTCTTTGAATACGAGCACGCACACTCATACCTTTTTTATAGGTATCTCCAGAAAATTGTTCAGAAAGAACGTAATTTCCTATTATAATGCGTCTTTTTACCTCTGGACCAAAACCTTCTGAACGAGTATCTACATATAGTTCGTCATAACCATTTCCGTTATCTACACGTGCTCCATAGCGTATTCCGTCAAAGCGACTTAGGTTAGAAGCGGCTTCAGAAAGCGCGATAACATAATATGAAGCAATAGCAGCGTCTAGTATGGGCATATCTACAGTTTGTATAGAAGCACCTTTTGATTCAAACCAAGCGCGTGTGTCTTCAAATACTTTTAGTACATCGCTATCCATGCCCTTTGTTTCTAAGAATTGCTTAGGTACTGCAACCTTTAGATTTGCAAAGTCATTAAAGGCTGTAAGATGTTTTAGTTCCTTACCATTAGGTAAATCTGCAGAGGTGTCATCATACATATCCACACCACACATAACAGAGAGTGGTAATGCTATATCCTCTGGTGTATGCCCTATAATGCCCACTTGGTCTAATGAAGAACCATAGGCTACAACACCCCAGCGACTTAAAACTCCGTAAGTGGGCTTTAAACCATAAACCCCACAATAGCTTGCAGGTAAGCGTACTGAACCACCTGTTTCTGTACCCAAGCCAAAGAGTGCTTGATTTGCGGCAACAGCAGCGGTGGAACCACCAGAAGAACCTCCAGAAACATATTCTCGGTTTATAGGATTACGAGTGGGGCCATAAATTGAGTATTCTGTAGAAGACCCCATAGCAAATTCATCTTGATTACATCTGCCAAGAGGAATGGCTCCTGCTTGTGTTAGTCTATTTATAACTGTGGCATTATAAGGAGCTACATAGCCTTGCAATATCTTAGAAGAACAAGTTAAACGCTTTCCTCTAACAGAAATATTGTCTTTATTTGCAAAGGGAAGTCCTAAAAGTGGCTTTTTTTCAAATAAGGCTTCTATAGAACCATCAGCAATGGCACTTTGTATTTCTTTATCTGCCTGTTCTGCAAGACTAAGGGCATCATCATACATTTCTATAAAAGCATTTAATGGTAATGATGATTTTTTGTCTGCTTCAAATGTATCTATGGATTTTTTTACAAGCTGAACACTTGTAATTTTACCTTCTTTTAGAGCTGCAAGAGCTTCGTTAATAGAGTGCATCATGCTTTGCATTATGCTCCCTCCCCTAAAACCTTTGGTACTTGGAAATAGCCATCTAAGAAGTTGTTTGCATTTACTTTTTTTACATCGTGCATTTCCAAACCAGGAACAATTTCATCTTCTCTAAGTTTTTCTGCTTGAGTTGTTGGGTAGGCATCATAGGGATTTTCGCTATCGTCATATTTAGAAAGTATATCAAAATAGCCAACTATTTCGTCAACTTGTTTTTTTAATGTAGCCATGTCTGTGCTTTCTGGAGACAGACGAGAAAGATACAATAATTTTTCTAGGGTATCTTCGTTTACGGTTTTTTCGCTCATAGTTTTGACTATAGCAAATTTTTATATTTTATGGAAGTAGGAGTAAGAGAGATGTTACAAAATATATGCTATATTTTAACTCTCGAAATACACTAGTGTAGCGTGCTTGTGGAACATTATAAAATAAAAAAGGTACAACCTTAGTAGTGCAAAGATTGTACCTTAAGGTTAGAAAGACTATAGGGAACCTCGAAAAATTGCAATTTTTCGAGGTAACTTTTGCAAATGCGATGTTTTAATTTCTGCTATTATCAGAAATTAAAACTCGT
>CAJOPO010000183.1 GCA_905236315.1 uncultured Treponema sp. | reverse complement strand
CTTGCTCCGCGCCACCGACTCCACCTTTCGGATGCCGTAAAAAGTGAGAATCTGCTGATTTCGGTACAAGCCGTTCAAAACGCGGGTAATCGGTCCAGTCTTGAACATAGAGCAGCACCAGCGCATCATTCGCGCGGGCGGTCCGATGTCCTCGCAGACCTCGCTGAAAACCTGCTCGTCGTTCACGGCGGTTTCAAAAATGGCGTGCGGATGGTCGGCACGGAAGCGTTTTACATAATCATAAGTCGAAGGAAATTCCAGCGTGGTGTTCCCGAAGATGTGGACAAGGCTCGGATTTGCGAGTGCCTTTGTGACCACATCCGCCGTAACAGTGGAATCCTTGCCACCCGAAAAGGACAGCACGATGTTTTCCGTCGGGAAGCGGCTCGCGGTCTTTTTGATAAACGAATGCGATTCTTCTATTATTTCGTTCAGATGAATCTGATTCGCCCTAATGAATTTTTCTATAAAACCGTCAAAATGCTTGTAGTCATCGCTCGTTTCGCCAGTTTCGGCTTTAAGTTGTTGTGAAAGTTTTTCCGTATCGGCGTTCTTGAACACATCGGAAGAAATAGAAATCACCTCGCCGTCCACAAAATAACGGCTGTTCTCGCACCACACGGATTTTTCGGCAAACTCATGCGGATTTTTGCCAAGCAGGAGTTCAAGCAAAAGTCGTTCTTCGGGGAATACGGGGCGCAAATCCTGAGAAAGATATGTCAATTTTGATTTGCAGAGCGGACATTCGGTTTTGTCCGCCTGAGTTTCGCTCTTTATGACAGGAATTTTGCAAGTTGCGCACCGATACACAGCCGTTGGCACTTCTTCTGAAGTCTCATTCTTGCAGCGAGGACAGATTTTCTTGCTTGTTTCGTAATTGCAAAATCGGCAGTACATTTTCCCTCACCAGTTTCGTATAGAAACCTCTCCTGAGTTTAATATTCTTCGTTCCCCGTTCTCTAATTCCACTACCAGCCCAGCGTCATCCGTTATATCTAAAACTTTCGCTTTATATGAAGGTGTCTTATTGACACCTGCCAACGGAAATACATCAACAATATGCCCATATAAAAATGAAGAAGAACGATATTCATCCATTACATTCTCGTTGTTATGCAATATTGCTAATATTTCTGCCATACAATATGCTACAAGACGCAATCTTTCCTGCTCTGTAACAATTACATCATCTGCTAGTATACCACCTGCATTTTTTAATAATTCACTCTCATATAAATCTGTTCCAGATGGCACTGATATATTAATACCTATACCAGTTACGCAAGCATCTACCATGCTAGATTTTTCATTAATAAAACCTTCAGAAAGTATACCGCATATTTTCTTTTTGCGTAAATATAAATCATTTACCCATTTTATATTAGAAGTTTCATTATATAGTTTTTGAATAGCTCTTCTTACCCCTACAGCGCAAGAAGTTGTAATATAAGATGTATTAATATCTTCAGAAGGCAAAATATATAAAAAAGAAAAATATACACCATATAAATTAGGAGAATAAAAAACTCTACCTTGTCTTCCACGTCCTGCAGTTTGCCTTGCCGCTATTGCAACAGAATTTTGAATTTCATTTTTCAAAAAAGGTAATCCATTTAGAAATCGCATTAACTCAGATTGAGTAGAATCAATCTCTTCATATACAAAAACCTCTCCTAAAGGATAAGCATTTTGTATTGCTGAATATTCAGAAAGAAATACCTCTTTAGAAAAATTACTAGGCATTATTCTTTCTCCCCAAAAGTGTAAAGCTATTTACACCAGTACAATATGCAATTCCACTACCAGGCTCTTCAAGGCATGGCAAAGTACGAATTGCTTCTAAGACAGAATCTTTTTGAGAAGCCTTCACAACAATTAAAAGCATTTCTTTTTCTGGAACTATATGCATACCAAAAAACTTAGCATCATCTTCTCGCGCAGTTCCTCGTGCATTTATAACGGTTCCACCACCAGCACCAGCCTTTCTTGCAGCAGACATAGCATCGTCAGCATATCCTTTATTTAAAATTACAGATATTAGTTCATTTGCATTATCTTCATTCATAGACTCTTCCCCTCTAACACCAGAAATGATGCCTGTTTTTAGCATACTGTTAGCTTGCACACTAAAAAGGCAACCAAAGTTATTTTTTTCCTCACTTGTAGCATTTATAATAGAAGTTTTTATTGCACTTGCCATATTTTCATCTGTAAGAATAAAAACTAAATCCTTAGAACTTTCTATTCCCAGTGCAGCTGCAATTCCATTAGCACTGATGCCCCTTCCCTTAGCAATCGTTCCACCAAAGCTTCCTGCCTTAACGGCAGCGGAATTAATCAACTCTCCCTTACCATGAGGCACTATACTTATCAACAAAACATAACTCATAAAGCCTCCACTTTTTTAGTTTTATTACTCTTTAATTTAAAGATAATACCTAATATTTGAATTGCAATTAGAGGTGTCATTGCAACAAGGGCAATTACACCAAAAGCATCTGTTACAGGATTTCCTCCACTTGCTACAGCAGTTCCTAAAGTAAAAGACAATATGAATGTACTTGTCATAGGGCCACTTGCCACGCCTCCAGAATCAAAAGCAATGCCTGTAAATAACGGCGGACAAAAAAACGTTAAAAGCAAAGCAAGCGCATAGCCAGGAATCAAAATATACCATAAACTAAAACGATATAGCACTCTAAGCATACTTAACCCTATTGCAAGAGCAACCCCACAAGAAAGAGCAGCAAGCATTACGTTACGCTTAATATTTCCACCAGATATAGTTTCTACTTGCTCCGTAAGAACCCAAACCGCAGGTTCTGCACAAACAACCACCGCTCCAAAAATTAAGCCCACAGCAAGTAAAAGAACAAGCCAGATTCCGCCTCGCACAGAAGCATAAGAACCCAACAATTCACCAAGTTTCTGACCTGCAGGCATAAAACCACCGTTTACACCAACAAGGAACATAATAAGCCCTACAAAACTGTAAATCACACCTTTTATCATACGGCGCACCTGCACAGGTGGCATTTTTAATAAAAATATCTGAAATAATATAAACATTACAACTAAAGGTAATAATGCCATGCTCACTTCTTTTAGAACATCAGGAAGTAATTCTACAAAAATAGAAAGTCCTTCATTAAACTGCTCTTTTACGTCTGTGTTATTAATATTTTGTACAGCAGAATTTTCAGTTGCAGAATTATTTATTATCTTAAGTAATATACCATATACACATACTGCAGCAACAGGTCCTATAGACGCTATGCCTGTAAGCCCAAAAGAATCATCACTTTCATTATTTTTTACAGTTTGATTTCCCTTTTCATCATGTTTTTTACCTGTAGAACGAACCGCTGCAACACCCACTCCCAATGCCATAATAAATGGAACTGTCATCGGTCCTGTAGTTGCTCCACCAGCGTCAAAAGCTACACCTTGAAAAGTTTGAGGCGCAGAAAATGCTAATGCAAAAAGCAATGTGTATGAAATTATCAAGACCCACTTTAACTTTAAAGAAAGAACAGTACGCAAAAGTCCTAACATTACAAAAAGCCCAACACCCAAAGCAATCATACATATAAGTGCCCATTTATTTACGCCAGAAGCAACATCATTTATTTGGTCAGCCAAAACTTGCACATCAGGTTCCGCTATTGTTACCATAAAGCCAATTATAAAAGATACCCCTAGCAAAAGAGGAAGGCTCTTTTTTGCAGTAAGTGCAGCACCACTTCTCTCCCCTATTGGAAGTATACCTATGTCCACTCCCAATAGGAAAACTGTTAATCCGATTATGAGTAAGATACCACCTATAACAAAGTTGACTATGACCCCAGTCCCTAATGGAGCAACAGTTACCCCCAAAAGTAAAACTATTGCCATTATAGGAACAACAGAATAAAGAGTTTCTTTAAATTTATGTAGAAGGTCCATATCTTATCCTATTTGTAGCAATTCCATCCTTTTTCTTCTATGCCCTTTACCCACTTTTTAGCCCATTCTTTTGCACCTTCTAAATCATGGTCTCGGTAATTACCACATTCTTGTTCTGTTGTAGCAGGAATAGCTTTATCCCATACAGATACTTTTTTTAGAACGTTTACTAAATGCTCTGCAATATAACTTTCTTCGTGGTCGCCCCAAACAGTAAAATAAAAACCTGTTCTACATCCCATAGGGCTAAAATCTATAACTATATTAGGCAACTCATCACGAATATACTCTGCAATAAGGTGTTCTAAAGTATGAATAGCCCCTGTAGTCATAAACTCTTTATTAGGCTGACAAAAACGAATATCATACTTACTTACAATATCACCTTTTTTACCAGTTTTTTTTGCAGCAAGACGAACATAAGGAGCAGTAACTTTTGTGTGGTCAAGGTTAAAGCTATCTACATTATATTTTTTAGTTGAATTTGTTTTTTCTTCATTCATATTATTATATCTCCTTTATGGGAACCTCGAAAAATTGCAATTTTTCGAGGTAACTTTGAAAATGCGATGTTTTAATTTCTGCTATTATCAGAAATTAAAACTCGT
>CAJOPO010000182.1 GCA_905236315.1 uncultured Treponema sp. | reverse complement strand
CTACTCCTCCCCCAAACAACGCATCAAAATCCACACGCTCAAACACCTCCAAAGCACCGCCCCTAGTAGCGTTATAGATTTTTATGTCATGCAAAGAAGCATACTGCTCTGCTATTGCGTACGGCTTCATCACCCTATCAAAATTACTTGCTTTAGTAACAGTCATACCATCTTCTCGCTCATAGTTTTTTATAAAGTGATGAGAACCGTCTTTTGCAAAAGAACAATCACAACCTAAAAGATATACCTTTGTAAAACCCATATAAACTGCTAACTGCAAGCATATATCATAAACCACAGTATAGCCCCAAAAGCCGCCATAAGAAAAATCATCAGAAAACTCAACCTCATCTTCATTATTCATAAACAAATGGCATTTATACCAATTCTTACGGCTTTCATCCTTTTCAAAGTGGCACGCCTCATCAGAAAAGAATAGAGCCTTTATGCCCTTAGTTTTCTTTTGCATTTCTTCTTGCCACAGTAAATAGCCATAGGGGTCAGACATACAGTAGTAATCTGGTCGCCAAGAAGTAGTATCAAACGCCTTTATAATTCCATTTACGCCAAACGTTATCATTCCATTATTATGCAAGGTCTGTAAATCTTCCGTGCGCAAACTAGGACCATTCCCTATGATAAAACAACTCTCTCCCTTATGACAATCTTTAAACTGCTCTAGCTCAACATTCTTATATAAAGTTTTATCCATCGTTATATTAAAAAGGTCATGCACAGGGTAAGCCTTTACGCGCTCTCTCACAGCCTCATCTACTTTGCTAGGAGCAAGGAAAGTGCCTTTGTAAATTTTATTGCAATCAAACGTCTCTATCGTAAGTAAATCACAGTTTACAAAATCAAGGCTTAAAGGATTTGTGCCTTCTTTATCAAGAAGTAAATGGCAGGGAATATTATTTTTAAGCAAATCTTGAACAATCATTAAAGACAAGGCGCATAATCCATAAACGTATACAGGCTTTTCTTTTGTAATAGTAAAAATATAATCTTTTGGCACCTGCATTGTGTATGCAATAATAGCGCGGCGTTCGTTTTGATAACTAAAATATAAGGGGATATTATGTTCGTTTAAGTAGTTAAAGATTTCTTTTTCGTAATTCTTTGGTGTTACAATTACAGGGCAATGCGTCCATTCACTTACAAGAAATTCATCAGGGGACAGTATACTAAGACCTTTATAAGTGCTTCCGTGCAAGGCTGGATTACTATCAATAATGCACGCTATTTCATAATCTCTTAGGTATTCAACTAGAACCTTCCCAAGCATCCCCGCTCCCCATATTACGTATTTCATTATGCAGCCTCCTTGTAAGAAAGCGCATAATGGATGCATGCGATAGATGTTTCGCTTCGTTCAACATGACGATGGAATACATCCATCGTTCTGAGGCGGCAAGTCTCCGTCGTTCTGAGGCGATAGCCGAAGAACCTATGCTCACTACTAATAATACTATATCTTTGTACCCCCCCCCTCATATTTCGTATAACGTTATCAAAATCAACTCGTTCAAACACTTCTAGTTTACCTCCACGTGTAGCGTTATAAATCTTTATATTGTGCGCTTGTGCATATTGTCGAGCCTGTGTATAAGCATTCAAGCATAATTCATAGCGGAATGGATTATTTGCAGTTGACTCGGTTTTATAAAAATGATTCCCTGTTGCTCCTGCCTTGCCGTAAGAAAAATCTACACCCAAAAGATAAATCTCGCTAAAGCCTAGATATGCGGCAAATTGCAAACAAGTATATGTAATCGTTCCTGCGTCAAAAGCGACAACAGAGCAATCTTTTGAAAAAGGCACTTTCTCATCATATATATCAACAGGGGCTGCATGATAAGTTGGGAGGCAAGCGTTGTTTTTAGGATACATATCGCTTATAAACTTCATATTAGCGTCAAGATTTTTTATTTCTTCATAAAACTCTTCAATGCACAAAGTATCAACGCATAGATATAAACTAGGTCGCCAAAAGGTAGACTTAAAAGCTTCAAAAATCTTATTCATGCTTATGCAAAAGCAACCTACAGAATAAAGTGCGTCCAAATCTTCCATGCGCAAGCTAGGACCTGTAGCAACAATAAAGCACTTCTCTCCTTTGTGTGCATTTTTTAGCCCTGCTATAATATCATTGCGATATGACACAATCTGCTTAGAAAAATCGTATATATTATATACATGGCAATTTTCCTTTTGCATGGCGGGTTCTAAGGGGCAGCTAGCAAAGAGATTGTATTCTTTTAAGTCATTAGGTATGTCATTGCAATAATACTGAGCATATAACTTTTTTAGCATGGAACATTCTTGCACGCTAGCATTTTTAGGCAGAAGAACATATATGGAAGCACTATTTTTTAATGTATCTATAAGGTTTGCGCTTATAAGATTTATGCCATAAAACACGGTAGGAAGATTTTTATCATAGCTAAAAGGAAGAGAGGTAAAAATATTAGAATGATATATAAATGCACACTCGGC
Organism: uncultured Treponema sp.; assembly: GCA_905236315.1. Taxonomy (GTDB): domain Bacteria; phylum Spirochaetota; class Spirochaetia; order Treponematales; family Treponemataceae; genus Treponema_D. The sequence goes on along the minus strand of CAJOPO010000182.1, from coordinate 5,341 downwards.
AGGCTGTCTTGATAGCACAAAGTAGGGTATGCAGTCTTTAAGCAACTGCACCTCTGCTTCGCTATATTCAAGCATAGACAGAATCACCGCATCTTCTGAATATCGCTCTTTATACGCAGTGTAGGAAATCACAGTCTTTCCTAAGCATTTCGTATTATGTATATCACAATTATTATCAATAAAGGCAGATACCTTGTCTTCACCCAGTATGTTAAGAAGCCTTTTGCCTCTTTTTCCCGCTCCCCATATTACGTATTTCATTTAGTCCTCCTCTGTGGCAAAATAGCACTTGCGGCAGATAACATCATCACCTTCTTCTGTCATGGCTTTTCTTATGCGCTTCATTTCACTGCCTGCCATGATTTCAGAATATGAAGCTGTGTTTAAGTTTCCTACAATATGCTTTAAACCAAAATCATTACAACACAAGGCAAGAGAGCCATCTGGCAAAAGTACAAAGTGATTCATAGCGACCGCCCTAGAACAACGTATGCGTCCCTTTTTGTGTACGTGCGCTAGGTGCTTATCATCTTTATCAAGGTTCCCTGCCCTATCAGACATTTCGCAGTATATCTTTAGCTTGCCCTCCGTTAGCTCTAACACTGCGGGGTGGGGTTCTGACTGGCAGTTTGCCACATCAATAAAGGGGCTGCCGTTGGGCTTTGTAGCATTTAAGGCTTTGCTAAAGATAGACAAATACTCATCAGTAACTGGAATGTTCGCAAAGCCATCTGCATCGGCTGTATGCACACAAACATAGCGGAAGGGGATTTTTACAAGGCGGTCTAGCTCTTCCATGCTAAGCCCTCTAAACGTAGTAAACAATGTGCAATCATGCCCTGTTTGCACGGTGTATTCCATCATCATAAGGCTGTCTGCATTTAAGAAAGGCTCTACAAAGCCAGAAAAATCTACGATGGTTTCTTGGGGCATAAGGTCTAAATATCTTTTATAATCTGCAAAGGTCATAGAGGATTGTCTTTGCTTATTGTCTTTAAAGTATGCATTCAAAAGAACATTCTGTGGGCAGTAGTGGCAATTTACAGCGCAACCAATTTTTGCAGTTACTTCAATTAGTGGGGATTTATAACGTTGGGCATTCCATGTGTCGTAATTAAAAATATCGTTAGGCAAGGAAAGAACACTGCTAAAGCCTAAGTCTTTACAGAATTGTACGAGCTTCTTTTCTCCGCGCTCAAGCAAGGCTATGATAACTATGGAATCTTTATCTTGTGTGGCAATCTGCTTTGCATCAAATACAGGAAGCCCATTATAGACAGCCTTGTTCTTTCGCGTATCAGAAACAAGGAAGCCTTTTATTGTGATTTTATCTTGACTTAAGAGGTCATACACAATCTGTGCGACTCTACCTGCACCAAATAAATATATATTTTTCTTTGTATTAAATACTTCTAAAGGAAGGAGTTTTGATAGCTCGCTCATCATGCAGCCTCCTTATAAGAAGGTGCATAATGGATGCATGCGATAGATGTTTCGCCTAAGGCAAAGCCTTCTAGCTCACCATGACGATGGGATACATCCATCGTTCTAAAGCGGCAAGTCTCCGTCGTTCTGAGGCTACCGCCGAAGAACCTAGCAGCAACAGTAATTTTACTATACGGTTGTACCCCCCCCCATCATAAAGAAGTCATTTTCAAGGCTTAAGCCATATTTAAATTCCTCATGGCTTAATTCATCCCACAAATGATTTTCTAATAACTTATGCAAATGCAAATTAAATCTTTCTTTTTGCTCTTTTGTCATTCCATACCTCATTGCATTTTCTATTTTGCTTTGTACTTCACTAGCATTTTGAACTTCATATATCATCTGCTGATTTTGTAAAGTGGTACGCCCAAGAGAAACCAAAGGCTTACTGTAAACAAGAACCTTGTAATCAACGGCACTCCTTGTGCTTACTACAACATCAGCCATCTTTATAAGAGAATCTATAGACATATCTGTTATGTAAATTACGTCTTTATCATTACGAAATTTCTCATCTTCGGAGAGGCTTCTTGAAGAAGGATGTGGCTTATAGATAAAATTATATCCTTTATTAAGGCAGGCGGTTTTTACAAGGTAAAAAGCTTCTTCGTTGGATTTTACCACGCCAGAATAATATCTATTCCAGAACGCAGTGTTTACATTTATTTTTACATCGCCATAGCCCACAAGGAAAACTGTCTTTTTTGTAGGTAGCAATTTCTTTAATTGTCGCTCATCTTCTACATTGCTCTTAAATAACGTAGTTCCAGAATCTATGCCACTATTAATTACATACTCTTTAATCTTCTCCACATCTAGCAAGGGATTTTTTATGGGCTTATCCATTAGAACAGAAGGATTTTCTGCGTACTCACTCATTCCGCCTATCCCGCGTCTATCAAACTGATATGTGCCAGAAAGCCAACCATGCTCCATAAAGCCGTGCTGTATGTGCCTGTCATTTGCAATTCTGTCAAGCATTAGCCCCATGCGAGTTTCTCCACCCCAAATAATGAATTTCTTTGGGCTTATGATGTCAACAATGTTTTTTAGATAGAAATATAACTGCTCACTTATATGCAAGGATTTTTCTTTGTCAAATGTATTTTTTATGTCTTCTATTTCTGCTACATCTTGATATTCTTTATCTGTTAGCACTATCTGTGCATTTGCAGAACTAAGGCACATACTATATCGTGCCTTAGAACCATCCCAGCGCACTATATCCGCTAGGTTAAAGACCTTTGCACCTATTTTCTCTGTAGCACATTCTTCTGGAATTGCGTCTATGCTACTTATCACAATAAAAGGCTCCGCTTTATGAGCCGCGCGATATTTAAAAAAGAAATTAGTCATTATTTCTTTTTGTCTACAATTAAAACATGGTGTATAAAGAAGTATTCCGCCTTTATCAGCCTTATGCTGTAAAATATAAGTGTTCATTGCCTCTAAACTAGAAGTGATGTCTGACTTTATATCAAAGAAGTCCTTGTAAAAAGCAAAGTCCCTATCTTTAACTAAGCCCAATGAGGACAAATGTTTTTCTACTTCACCAACATATATTGTAGTAATAACAATGAATAAGTTTTTCCAATCATCTATTTGCTCTGGGCTTTTTACCTCAAGCCCATTAATCTGCCCTTTAGGGTTTTGGTCTATTAAAAACGCAGGAGAAAAATCTTTACGATATTCTAAGCAGGTTTTACAGACAAGTCCCACTCCCCAATATACAAGGGTCTTATTTTCTAAACAATATTGTGCCATAGTCAAAGTATAACTAACAGTACAGGATATTTCAAGGGAGATTTTATGCTTCCATACCGAGTTTTGTAAACGTAGAAATTGTCACCCCGAATTTATTTCGGGGTCTACCTAATAAGATTCCGAAACGAGTTCGGAATGACATGACTACTTACGAAAGCCTCTTTAGTAAGTCCTTTAGCTTTGAAATGCCTTGCTTTTCCCTCTCGTTCTTCCATGTTCCCGCTTCCTTATGGATGGAAAGCGTTCTTTCTGAGTAGAAGTTGCCTAAGCCTTCAAGCGTATAAGGCGACATACATTCTGCAGGGTACAAAACGGTATCGTTAATCTTTTGATATTCGTTTTTTATGGTAAAACCATAATCCCTTAGCACTGGGTGCAAAAATGAATGACAGGGCTTTTTGCCAGGTGCGCCATTTACTAAAAAATGACTTTGCTCAAAGGCCGCTTTTAACGCCTTTAAAAGCGGATGCCCTGCTACAGAGCCAAAGCCGCAGCCATTACTCACTCTATCTGCACAGCCCATACAAAAGAAAGCCCTATCGTTTAGAAGCACATCAAAGTTTTTTACTACTTCCACATCAGTATCAAGATATATGCCGCCTTCGTTGTAAACTATATCTAAACGCGCATAATTTGGCACAAAGCCCCATGACCTTGTTTTATATGCTTCACGCACATAGTCGCATTTAGAAAAATCATAATTGCTTTCGTCCCAGCGGATAATTTCATAATCAGGATTAAAACGCTTCCATGTATCTATATTTTTCTGAAATTCATCAGGCAAGGGCTTTCCACCAATCCATATATAATGAATCTTCTTGGGTATTTTTTCTTTTCCCGTAGTAAAACTAAATGGGGAACATTCTTCCTTTGTGCATCTAACAAGCACTGCAAGATATGTTTCTAAGCCGTCTAAATCTGATATATTATCAAACTGCTCCACAATCTCTGAAGCATAAAACGTAGATGTTATAAATAAAATGCAGTTTTTAAGCCCCACTCTCTTTATCTGCTGCACAAGTTCATTAGGGCTTACGATGGGAATATTATCACTTCCATTACGCACGCTCTTTCCCCATAGGGATTTATTGTTATCACTAATGGCTTGAATGGGCACGTTAGAAAAATATAAATCTAAGCACGGCTCTAATGTCTTTCCTGCTCCAAATACAAAAACCCTTTTGCTCGTAAGTATAGATTTTAGTTTATTAGGTCCCGCCCCTTTTAATGCAATCATAGCAAACTCCTTACAAATGAAAAAGCCTTTTCTTTGTGGCATTAATGTTATCAATGGTATTGCTATCAAAGTTTTCTTGTAAAAACGTTTGCGGAATATAACTCTTTTCAAAAGAGCTTGCATTGCCATTTTTATATATTGTGCAAGGGATTTGCTTTATGCCAAAGTGATGAGCACAGACAAGACGGTGAAAACCATCTAGTTGCATAAGATTTTCAAATAACGATATAGGAAAGTCTGCATTAAAACCGTTTTCTTGAACGCTCTTTATTAATTCCAAAAACTTCTTAAGTCTTTGCTGTGCAGTTTGTAGTTGTATTCCACTTTTATGCATAACATCTACATATAGCGCATAGCCGTAATCGTTTTGCTTAAAGTATTCTTCTAGGGCTGCATAAATTACTATATGACGATAATTACATTCGGTGTTTACCTTAAGAATATCAGAAACGCTTAGTAACTTGTGGTTGTAAAGTGGCTCTCCGTATAGGAACTGGAAAAGCAAGGGATATATCCAAAAATAGTCCGTATAGCCCATTTTACAAAGCGACTGGGAGATTTCGTTTTTTATGGCTTCATGAACTGCAAGACAAAGGATTGTGTTTTTTTCATTGGTTGACTTAGTGTAGTTTATTAAATCACTGAAACTGATTAGCTTTTTATTATGCGGCGCAGAACCTTTTCCGTCAGAGGTAACAAACATTGTAACATTTTTATCTAACCCATGTAGTTCTAATGCTTGATAAAACCTTTGTGCTACAAAGCCTGCCCCATAAATTATAATATTTTTGTTGCGGGAAAACTCGTAGAATTCATTTGCAGATGTGAATGTGTAAATTTCACTATACTGTT
>CAJOPO010000181.1 GCA_905236315.1 uncultured Treponema sp. | reverse complement strand
TGTTGTAAGTCGCGCTATTATAGCGACTTACAACTCGCAGGAACCTCGAAAAACTTTCTGAAAGGGAGTTTTTCGAGGTTCCCTACTATCTTTGACAATAAAACATAAGTAAACTATAATTATATTATGCTTTCCCAAAACAAAGACAAAGTGTTTACCGTTTCACAACTTACAAATCTTATAAAGACTATGCTAGAGGGAGCGTTTCCTTTAGTAGCTATTAGTGGTGAAATTTCTAACTTTAAGCTAAATTCAAGCGGACATTTATATTTTACATTAAAAGATAGCACTAGCCAAATAAGTGCTGTTATGTTTAGAGGCAGGGCTGCAAATCTTACATTCACACCAAAAGATGGAATGTTAGTACAAGCGGAAGGAAGCATTTCTGTATATGGTCCGCGCGGTAACTATCAAATTATCATTTCTTCTATGGTCAAAGCTGGGGAAGGCGATATTATGGAAATGATAGAAGAACGTAAACGCCGCCTCGCTGCAGAAGGGCTTTTTAATGGGGATAGAAAAAAAGAACTACCCTTTTTACCTAAAACAATAGGTATAATAACTAGTCCTACAGGTGCTGCTTTACGCGATATTCTTCAAATAACAAAGCGTAGGAACCCAAAGCAAAGTGTCGTTATATTGCCTTCCCTGGTGCAAGGAGATGGGGCGGCAGAAAGCATTATAAAAATGATTCAAGCTGCAAATCTATGGAAGCTATGCGATGTTCTTATTGTGGGGCGTGGTGGAGGTTCATTAGAGGATTTACTGCCTTTTAGCGATGAAGGCGTTGTAAGAGCCATTGCTGCTTCAGAGATTCCCATTGTAAGTGCCGTGGGGCATGAGATTGACTGGGCATTAAGTGATTATGCTGCCGATGTAAGAGCACCAACTCCTTCTGCTGCTGCAGAATTAGCAGTTCCACAGTTTTCAGAGATTCTTGCAGAATTAGAAGGTTCTAAGGCAGATTTAATAACTTCAATGCAAAATCACACAAATCACTGTAGGCTATTATTAAAAACTTTTACAAAAGAAAATATGGAATTGCAATTTAGGCGTATACAGCAACCTGTAATGTTACGCTTTGACAGTGCAAGGCAAGATTTATATGATTCTATAAATCAAATAGTAAAATCTAAACGAGAAATTATACAGCAGTGCCAGCATACTTTAGAAAACTGCAGTCCTCAGTCCATATTAAATAGGGGCTATAGTATGGTAACAGATGTACAAACAGGCAAAGTTATTCGTTCAGAATCACAAATAAATCCAGGTAGTAAAATATGTATACAGCCAGCACATGGAAAAATTATGGCTACTGTGGATAATATTGAATAAGGGGTAAACGATGAACAATTTTGAAGATAAATTGCATAGATTAGAAGAGTTAACAGATACAATAAAGCAAAGCGATATATCCTTAGAAGATGCCCTAAAAGCCTTTGAAGAAGGCATAAAACTTGCAAATGGGATGGAAAAAGAACTAGATAATATAGAAAGCAAAATACAAATTCTCATGAATGAGCCAGAGGTTTCTAGCGAAGAAGCAGAAGATAGTCCTAAGAGTTCTACTACAGCAAAAAAGACAAGTGCTAAAAAAGCTGCAAAAAATGAACCTATATTAGACCTTTTTAACGGTTCTACAGAAGTAAACGGTACAAGAAATGCCTAAAGTAAAGCAACTAGACACAGAGGTAGCGAGAAAAATTGCAGCAGGAGAAGTTATAGACCGCCCTGCTGCAATAGTAAGGGAATTAATGGATAATGCTGTAGATAGCGGTGCTAATCTTATTACAGTAGAAATTACAGGTGGTGGAATAGAAAAAATACGAGTTATAGATAATGGCTCTGGAATGACTAAAGAAGACTTACAAGCCTGCGCTAGACCACATGCCACAAGTAAAATAACTACAGAAGAAGATTTACTAAAACTTTCTACATTAGGCTTTAGAGGAGAAGCTCTGTCTTCTATGGCTGCTGTTTCTAGGTTAGAAATTACGAGCGGTGGTTGGAAGATGAACGCTTCTTTATTAGAAGACCACATTATCACTCCCACAGCTAGTTCAAATGGAACAATAGTACAAACTTCTGCACTTTTTGAAAATATTCCTGCAAGAAGAAGATTTTTAAAACGCCCTTCAAGCGAAGGCTCTTTATGTCTTGCAACCTTTGAAGAAAAAGTTCTTCCACGTCCTGATATTGCATTTAAACTAATAATGGATAACGAAGAGAAAATAAATCTTCCTTCTAAGCAATCATTAAAAGATAGATTTTTACAGACCTTAAAAATATTTGAAGATGAAAAGTTATTCTATGAAATAAAAAATAAATCTAGCGATAACACATGGTCATTTTCTTTAGTTATTGGTGAACCAGCAGTAAGCCGAAGTAATAGAAAAAATATTTATATCTATGTAAACGGAAGAAGAATTCAAGAGTATTCTTTTGTACAAGCTATTGAATACGGCGCACAGGGGTATTTTCCTAATGGAACACATCCTGTAGCGTGTCTTTTTATGCAAGTAGACCCATCTTTAGTAGATTTTAATATTCATCCTGCAAAAAAAGAAGCTAAGTTTAAAGATATAGCTCCCCTACATCATGGAATAAGTTCTGCTGTAAAAGATTTTTATAAAAAATATACAATTAGTTCTCTAAAGGAAGATTATGTTAGCGAAAGTCAACTTAATATTGACTCTTATGAGCAAGAAGAATCTAATAACAAGAATAATAAAACTATCCATAACAATTTTTCATCGTATCAAACAAGTTCTATTCCCAAAATTACATCTTATAGTAATGTAAAAAGACAAGCTTTTAATTCGTCATCAGATAGATATTCTAGTTTTAAAGGTAAAAATGCCTATATGGCGAGTGAAGAATATACCAATCGCATTGCACAAATTGCTTCTGTACCAGGTAGGATTACCCATCCTAATTATTTAAAAGATGAAACGAATAACTCTGATTTTCATTTTGTTGGTAGTGCACTAGGTAATTTTTTAATTGCAGAAAAGAATGATATACTTTATATAATTGACCAACACGCAGCTCACGAAAGGTACTTATATAATCAAATTATGGCTGAAGCAAGCCAAAAGCAAACTTTAATAGTTCCATATACAATTCAAACTCAATCTCAAGCAGATGATAATTATTTACAAGAATTAAAGGAAAAATTAGAAGAAGCTGGCTTTACAGGTAAAAATTGTGGTGATGGAAAGTGGGAGTTCTATACCGTTCCTATAAAGTGGAAAGGAAGTGAAAAAGATTTAGAAAATGATTTACTAGACCGCAGAATAAATCCCAAAGATATGATAAATGCAGTAGCTGCATCGGCTGCCTGTAGAACAGCGGTAATGGATGGCGATGTGCTAGATAAAGAAACGGCCGCTTGGATAGCGGAGCAGGCTCTTTTATTGCCTGACCCACACTGCCCGCACGGCCGTCCTGTTTATACAACAATCACTAGAAAGCAACTTTTTATGCTAGTTAAGCGACTTTAACAAAGCACTTACTTCTTCTTTCTTGAATGTTGCATTGTTCTTTTGTAAATACTGTAAATGAGTTTTTGCTGTAGCAGTATCTCCTAAAGATGTACATACTTTAGCAAGGCTAAGATGTGCTTCCCAGTTAGAATTATCTGCTTCTATAAGCTCTTCATAAATCTTACGTGCTTCTGCATACTTTGTAGAAGAAGCATAGGCTTGAGCTAAGTTTTCTTTTACAGTTGTATCAGAAGGATTCACTTTTAGTGCTGCTGTATAATAAGAGATTGCACTATCATAATCTTTTTTAGCAAGATAAGCATTTCCTAAGTTATTGTTTACTTCAAAACTGTTTTTATCTTGGTCATAGGCACTATTTAAATAAGATATAGCTTTGTCTGTATCTTTTTTATCTATATATAATACGCCAAGATTTATTTTAGATTTTATATGCTTTTCATCTTCGTTTAAAGCTTCTTCATAAAGAGAGATGGCCTTATTGCTATCCCCTGTGCTTTGGCATAAAAGACCATAATTATAAATAATATTTACTTTTACAACCTTTTGAGCCATATCTTTTAACTCATAAGCCTGCTTTGCATAATTAAGGCTTTCTGTAGTTTTATTTTGAGCTTCCAAAACTGTAGAAATATTATAATAAGTTGTAGGGTCTTTCTTTGCATTGCTATCTTTATAAGCAAGAGCTTTTTTATAGCTATCTTCAGCAGCACTGTAATTAGATATGCTAGCATATACAGAACCTTGCTCTTCATAAGTCTGCGCATTCTTTGGATTTACTTTTAAGGCTTTAGAGAATGAATCTATTGCGCCATCGTAATCTCCTTTTGTATTTTGGATACGTCCTGCTGCAATATATGCACGCTCATAATTTGGGTCTACTGTATAAGCATTGCGATAAGAGGCAAGTGCTTGGTCTGTATTTCCACTGCGTTCATAAACAAATCCTAGATTGTAATATGCTTGAGCATAACTGGGGTCTAACTTAATAGAAGCCTGGAAAGAAGTTGCTGCTGCAGAATACTTTCTTTGCTGTGCTTGTGCACGTCCTAACTGATAATAATAACCAGGATTGTTAGGATTTTGGCTTATGGCACGTCTTAATTGTTGTTCTGCTTGGGCATAATTTCTATTATCCATAGCTTGCATACCTAAAACATACAAAGAAGCTTCATTTTGGTTGTCGCCTGCTATAGCATTATTTGCGTATTCACCTGCTAAAGCTAAAAGTTCACTCTTTTTGCTTGCATTAGCTGGGTCTTGAGCGGCTTCATACATTGCTTTTGCCATCTGCCCTATTTTTTCAGAAGAATAAGAGGGGTCATCTGTAGGCATCATACTTTTTGCCTTATTAAAGTGTTCCATAGCTTTTGCTATATCACCAGATTTTAGAGCAGCTTCGCCTTTTGCAATTTCTGAATCAATGTTTTGCTTTAATTGTGCAAGTTCAGCAGCCTTTTTAGCTTTTTCCACTTCTTCTTTCTCTTTATTATTTTGAGCTACTAAGTCCTTTACGCTTGCGTCATTTGGATTATCCTTTGCCAACTGATTTAAGATTGCCTGTGCTTCTTCATATTTTCCT
>CAJOPO010000180.1 GCA_905236315.1 uncultured Treponema sp. | reverse complement strand
TGGAGACCAGTTTGTTGCATTTTCTGATAAACCTGGTGTAAAAGAATTTCTTACTTTCTTAACAACCTGGGATGCTTGTGCACCTTGGGCTAGAGTAGGAGGAGCTTTGTTCCCTCATAAAAATCAAAATTTTGATGATTATGGTTCTAGCGTAGAAAGAGATATTGCAAAGATTTTAGTAAATGCAAGCGTTTTCCGTTTTGATGCTTCAGATTTAATGCCTACAGAAGTTGGTTCAGGTTCTTTCTGGACAGGTATGGTAAACTATGTTTCTGGTGCAGAAACTGCAGAAGAAGCTCTTAAGACAATAGAAGAAACATGGTCTAAATAAAATTATAAAGCTGTCTGTTTCGTTTTATAACGTTCAGACAGCTTTTATAGTAAAGCGAACTATAAAGTTTGTTCGGGAGAAAATATTATGGCTGAATCAAAAGCTCTTAAACAGAGTGCATCAATTACAGACATATTGAAAACTGGTTTAATTGTAATATTAACTGTTGCAGTCAGTGTAAGTGGATTTGTGCTTTTAAAATCAAATATACTTCCTCAGATTCCAACTACTTTAGTTGCCATTATTTGGGGAGTTCTTTCTGTTGTTCTTATTTTTTATTCGTTAAATTTATTAGCTCAGATTTTTCCTACAAAAATTTACAATAAGATTGTTCCTTATATTTTTATAGGGTCAGCTGTTTTAATAATGGGCTGGTATCTTTTAATTCCTACATTGCGCTCTTTTTTATTGAGCTTTATGGATAAGACTTCTACAAAATTTGTTTGGTTTGATAATTATAAGTATTTGTTTACAGATAAATCTATGCTTACTTCTATACGCAACACTTTATTGTGGCTTGTGTTTGGAACAGGTTTTAGTGTTTTGCTTGGTTTAATTTTTGCAATTCTTGCAGAAAGAAGTACGATAGAGAAAGTTTCGAAGATATTTATATTTTTGCCGATGTCTATTTCTTTAGTTGGTGCAGGTGTAATTTTTAAATTTATGTATGCTGCAAAGTTTGGTGGAGCAGAACAGATTGGTCTTTTAAATGCTATTGTAGTTGCTTTTGGTGGGGAACCTCAAAACTGGTTGGGTAAAGCACCATGGAATAATTTTTTCTTAATTGCAATATTTGTTTGGCTTCAAACAGGTTTTGCACTTGTTGTTTTAAGTGCGGCCTTAAAAGCTGTCCCAGAAGATATGATAGAAGCTGCTCGCATAGACGGTGCTAGTGAATTTAGAATTTTAATGCAGATAATAATTCCAAATATTAGAGCATCTTTAATAAGTGTAAGCACAACAATTCTTCTTGCTGCATTAAAATGTTTTGATATTGTTTACTCTATGACAAATGGTATGTTTGGAACAGAAGTTCTTGCAAGCCAGCAATATAAGCAGATGTTTACTTTCCAAAATTATGGGCGTGGTTCTGCAATTGCAATTTTAATTTTAATAGGTGTAAGTCCTGTAATCTATTACAATTTAAAAGAATTTCGTAACAGGGAGGCATTTAAATGAAAGAAAAAGAAAAAATAACTCCTGCTCGCATTATAATTACTGTAATTTTAGTATTTCTTTGTGTGATGTGGACAATTCCCACAATTGGAATTTTTGTAACTTCATTTCGTACTGCCGATGCTGCAAGTTCAACTGGTTGGTGGAAGGCTTTAAAAAATCTTGGCGATTTTACACTTGATAACTATAATCAGGTTTTATTTGGGCAGCGTTATAATGTTGGTAATGCAACAGGTACACAGACAGTACGTGGAGCTACAATGCTTAGTGCATTTTTATCTTCTATTGCTGTAACTCTTCCTTCTGTAATAATTCCTATTCTTATTGCAGCTGCAGCAGCTTATGGTTTTGCGTGGTTAGATTTTAAAGGTCGCAATGTTTTATTTGGAATGATTATTGCACTCTTGGTAGTTCCTTTACAAATTTCTCTTATTCCGATTTTACGCGATTACAATAAGATTGGTCTTAACGGAAGCTACTTAGGAATATGGCTTGCACATACAGGTTTTGGTTTACCACTTGCAACATATATGATGTATAATTATATTTCTTCTTTGCCTCGTTCTATTCTTGAATCAGCATTTATAGATGGTGCTAGCCATTTTACAACTTTTGTTAGACTGATTTTACCTCTTAGCATGCCAGCAATAGCTTCTTTTGCAATTTTTCAGTTTATTTGGGTATGGAATGATATGCTAGTTTCTTTGGTATTCTTAAGTGGTGCAGGACAAAAGCTGCAAGTTGTTACTGTTCGTCTTATGAATATGGCAGGCACACGTGGTACTGACTGGCATTTGTTAACAGCTGGTGCATTCGTTTCTATGATTTTACCACTTGCAGTATTCTTAGGTTTACAAAAATTCTTTGTGCGTGGACTTTTGGCAGGTTCTGTAAAAGGTTAAGGTTTTAAAAATAAGGAATATTTTTATGTATCAGACAAGACTTGAACAAAATATGGCTCCTCTTACGCAAAGACTTTATGAATTGTATGGTGAGCGTTGGGATTTTTATAATATTCTTTCTAGATTAGAAGCTTTGATGAAAAAATCTTCTAAAGATAAACAAGAATATAATGAAGAAGACCAGACTTTAGAAAAGCCATGGTATTTAAGTGAACAGACTGTAGGCATGATGCTCTACGTAGATTTGTTTGCAGGAAATTTAAGAGGGCTCATAGAGAAAATTCCTTATATAAAAG
>CAJOPO010000179.1 GCA_905236315.1 uncultured Treponema sp. | reverse complement strand
GAATCTATACAAAAAAAAGTAATTTTATATGATAAAGATGGAGACTATCACTACGATATAATCTCTGCTTTTATAAAAAGCCTTAGAGGTAGAGACCCAGACGCAGCAAGTTATTGGCTTGCAAGAATGATAAAAGCAGGAGAAGACCCACATTTTATATTCCGTAGAATGTTAATCTCTGCATGTGAAGACACAGGTCTTGCTGACCCCTACGCTATAAGTGTAGTAGAAAGTTGCGCACAAGCCTTTGATAGAGTGGGTCTACCAGAGGGCAGATATTTTCTAGCGCACGCTGCCTTATATTTATCCACTGCTCCCAAAAGTAATAGCAGTATGGCTTTTTTTGATGCTTTATCAGCTGTAAGTAAGGAAAATACAGAAGTGCCTAACCACTTAAAAGATGCCTCAAGAGATGCAGAAGGATTTGGGCATGGTAAGGGCTATATGTATCCACATGCTTATCGTGACCACTGGGTAGCCCAACAATATTTACCAGATGAACTTGTGGGGAGAGTTTTTTACACTCCGTCCACACAAGGGTATGAAGCTAAAATACGAGAAGATGTTTTAAGCCGTAGGGAACTTCAAATAGCTGCATTACTAGAGCAGAATGAAAATCAAAACGCTGAGCCAAATCAATTATATGGAGAAAATCTTACATTTAGTCCGCTTGATAAACAAAAGGAAAGTACATTAGATAATGCAGAGCGTTCATGGCGGTCAAGGCTAGACAGCAATAAGGCAGAAAACCTTATGATGATACGTAATACAATGGAAGATAAGGCAGGACTATTGCGTCATCACAGGAGTCTTATATGGGGAGCAGATGATGCTTTGCTAATTTTTGACATAATGCGTAAAACTCCAGAAGGCATTACCTGCGGGGCTTGCCGAACAAAGCGAGGAATAGAGATATTAACGCAATATTCTTCCACGTTCTCTGAAACTGATAAGCCCAAACTTACGCTTATACCCAAGCAGGCAGATTTTTCTAGCATAATGCAGGTAATGGAGCAGTTAAATAAAAACATTCCAGGCGGCATAACATTTGATAGGGTTTTCTTTAGAGACAGTTTTTCTTCCATAGAGCAAATTGAACAACTTTGTAAGGCAATTAAAGAGTGCTATAAAATGGGATTCTTAGCTAACAATGCTGTTCTTGTGTTTAGCCAAAGAATTCTCTCTCATGGGCAAAGAATAAGTGCACTTTTTACTTCTCAAATTTTAAATATTTCTTCCCTAGTTCAAAAGTTAAATATAAATAGCGATATAAATATTTTATTAGAAAAATTGGCTATAGCAGAGAAAGATTTTTTTGAAAATAAAGATAATCCTCTTTTTTGTTGGACAAGTGATAGTATAAAAGATATATTTGAAAGAGAAGAATTTGCTATAGATATAAATGCATCCATTCTTAGTGAAAATCGTCATTTACAAGATACAGAAATAGACAAATGGTTTTGTGAGCGATCTTCTTATGGAGCAAAAATTATATCCTGCTTAGGTGCAGAAGGCGCAGAGTTTATAAAAGAAAAACTAAAAGCAGTTTCTAAACAAAATTTATTTTCTTGGCAAACTGAAAATGCTTTTTTTTCAGTTTCGCTGCATAAGTAAAAGACGTGTTTTCTTAAAGACTGATTTCTATGTAGTTCATTTTTTAGCACTTGAAAATTATTAGTAAAAGTGTTAATAGTTGAATAATCTAACTTTTGCAATTTTTTATTTTAAGGAGAGCATAATGAACTTTATCTTTTTAGGACCTCCAGGAGCTGGAAAGGGAACACTTGCCGCTCAAGTTTCTTCTGAATATGGTATTCCTCATATTTCTACTGGGGATATTTTTAGAGCAAATATCAAAAATCAAACTCCACTAGGAGTAAAAGTAAAGGCTATAATAGACGCAGGCGGCCTTGTAAGTGATGACATAACCTGTGAACTTGTAGAAGACAGACTAAAGCAAGATGATTGTAAAAAAGGATTTATCTTAGACGGTTTTCCTCGTACAATTCCACAAGCAGAAATGTTTGAAAAATTAAAGCCTGATGTAAAAGTTGTAAACTTTGAAGTAGACAATGAACTTATTATAGCACGCCTTTCTAATCGTCGTGTTTGTCGCTCTTGTGGGCAAAATTATAATGTAAAGTTTTTACCTCCCAAAGTAGAAGGTAAATGCGATAAATGTGGCGGAGAGCTATATACTCGTGATGATGACAAGTTAGAGTCAATAACAAATCGCCTAGACGTATATAGAAAGCAAACAGAGCCTTTAATAGATTTTTACCGCAAACTAGGTAAAATTACAGACATAGATTCCGCTCGCGATTCTTCTTTAGTTCTTATAGATTTTAAGAAACTATTTCCTAAGTACTAGAATCTAAACTAAAACTTCTTTTATCACCCTTGCATTGTCGATTTTTCTCGACAATGCATATAGGGAGCCTCTAAAAACTTCAG
>CAJOPO010000178.1 GCA_905236315.1 uncultured Treponema sp. | reverse complement strand
TATTTTTGCCATAAGGTTAGCAAGTTTTGTGGGGATAAACATCTTCATTCTTTTGCAGCCTGATTTCTCACTTAAAAGGCGACTAAAATCACGGAAAGTAACTTCATCGTTTCCGAGAATATAACATTCGTCGCGCTTTCCCTTGTCTGCCGCAAGAATTGCTCCATGTGCAAGGTCGCGCACATCGCAGAGGTTAAAGCTTCCGTTAATTCCAGCGGGCATTTCACCATTTATAATCTGAATTAAAACCTTTGTAGTTTCTCCCACCGCAAAATCCTCAGGTTCCATAATTCCGCTTGGATGAATTACACAGGCGTTTAAGCCTTCTTTAGCCGCATCTAGTACCGCTTGAGTGGCAAGGGCTTTTGACTGACTGTAGCAGCCTAAAACTTTTTCTGCTTCAAAGTGAGTTACTTCAGTGATTTTTCTCCTTTAGGAAGCTCTGGGATTGGACCTGTGCTTGAACAGTAAACGAGTTTTTTACATTCCGTGTGCCTTTTGCATAGCGCGATGATATTTTTTGTGCCTCCAACATTCACGTCCATTACTTTTTGGTTGAAGTCGGGATTAACGGTTACAATGCTTGCAATATGAAGTACGATTGTTTCAACTCCGTTTGGAACTGTAAAAAAGCGTTCTAAAGAATCCATATCGGTAAGGTCGCCACGTACAATTTCCGCTTCGCCCGTAACATATTTTTCTGCAGGGTCATTAGGGAGTACGAACGCACGCACTTTTTCTCCACGTTCAATCAACTGGCGGCAGATTGTTCCACCCAAAAATCCTGCTGCACCTGTTATTAAGTAAATTGTATTGTTTGCCATAAGTTTCTCCTAAAAAATAAATTGTATGTAAAATATACGAATGCTGTGTTTCTAAAATGTTTTTCAAATGTTGCTAAAATATTAAAAGTGCAAGAAATTATGCTTTTTTAAGGAATGTTTTTCGACTAATATGCAGTGGCATTGCAGATTAGCCGAAAAATTCTTGATTTTATTGCAGATTAGCCGTATAATTATGGCGTGAAAGAATATTTTAGGACACTATCAAGCAAACTTCTTAAAGTAGCGGAAAGTTTTCCTGCACTGCTTTTGGCAGGACCGCGACAAGTTGGAAAGACGACCTTGCTCCAGCATTGTATTGAAGAGGAAGGGAAAAAGCGCACGTATGTAACGCTTGATGACGTTCGTACACGAAGCCTAGCCCAGAGCGACCCTGAGCTTTTTTTTGAAACCTATAGGCCGCCGATACTGATAGATGAAGTGCAGTATGCGCCAAAACTCTTTCCTTACATAAAGATAATCTGCGACAGGGAACGCACAACATCGCTTTTTTGGCTTACAGGCTCGCAGCAATTTTCTCTGATGCACAATATTCAAGAATCATTGGCAGGAAGAATAGGAATTCTTAAACTGCAGGGACTTTCACAAAGCGAAATCTATTTTAGTGGAACGCACAAGCCTTTTTTGCCCCAAATGGCGACTGAGCGCGGTCAAAATAAGATGGAAGAAGATTTTTCACTTTCTGACCTTTACGCGCATATCCTTCGAGGAAGTTTTCCTGCTTTGTATGCCAGAGCTGAAACTGACACGGAAATTTTTTATTCGTCTTATATACAAACCTACATTGAGCGCGATGTTTCTTCTATTATAAATATCACAAATCACAAGCTGTTCTCTGACTTTTTGCGGATTACAGCCGCACGTACAGGGCAGCTTTTAAACTACGCTGACATTTCGCGCGACATTGGAGTGAGCTTGAATACCGTAAAAAGCTGGATTAGCGTGCTTGAATCCTGCGGAATTATTTTTCTTTTAAAGTCATGGTCCCAAAATGTAAATCAGCGCGTGATAAAAACGCCGAAAATCTATTTTTTTGACACTGGACTTTGCGCGTATCTCACAGGATGGAAATCTGCGCAGGCACTTTCTGAAGGGATTATGAACGGTGCGATTTTGGAAAATTATGTTATCTCGGAAATAATAAAGTCCTATATCCATAACGGAAAGGAGCCTCCTGTTTATTTTTACCGCGACAAAGATATGAACGAGATTGATTTAATTATCGAGCAGGATGGGCTTTTGTACCCTGTTGAAATAAAGCGCACGGCAAATCCTGACCTTTCGATGACAAAGGCTTTTCGCCAGATTCCAAAAGAAAAGCGTGGATTAGGGGCTGTTGTGAGCCTTTACAAAACGCATCTTCCGTTAAGTCGGGAGGTGGTGAACGTGCCTGTGTATGAAATATAGAGAATACAGGTTAGAGCTTTGCTGACTCAAAAATATCGTTGATTTGATTTTGCAAGTTTTGTACAAGAGCATTTATTTTTAAGTTTTCTTCTATTTTTTTCTTTTGTATTTCTAGCTCTTCATTTTCAAGTGGTTTAAATAAGATAAAGGGCTGAATTCCCAGTTTTTCTGCAATGATGTCTATCGTTTCAGGCTTGGGGAATTTGTAGCGGCTTTCAATTTCTGTGATGTAGGTTTCGCCGAAGCCGATGATTTCAGAAAGTTTTTCCTGCGAAAGTCCTTTTTGTTTGCGGTAATATTTTAAGTTTTTTCTGAAAATCTCTCGTGTGGTCATTGCTAAAGAATACTCTAAAAGAAACCTAGTCTTTATAGTTAGTTTGCCTAGTCTTATAGCCAAGATTTCCTGATTTAATAAAAATAAACTTGATTTTTATCGGTTATTAGACTATATTAAAACTAATAACTTGTCTTTTAGACTATAAAAACAGTTTATTGAGAGGTATTTATGAAGAAAACACAAATTGCCGTATTTGCTGTGGCTACGTTAGTTGCTTCACTTGGGCTATTAGGCTGTGCTAGCAATAAGCAATCAGAAACAACGGCTACCACAACAAAATCTAGTAGAAGCGTTACCCGCGAAACACTTGATTGGAAAGGGTCTGGACTTGGTGCTGAGATACCAGATTGGGCTATTGCCACTGCGGAAGAAAGATTTGATGAGTTACCTTCTGACATGCAGAAAAGACTTGAGGGAAAGTATTATATCACAATAGTAACGGAGCGTGTGCGAAAAGATGCAGAATCTACAAAAGACTTAAAGATGGCACAGGAAGTGGCGGCTGCAAATTATATGGTAAATATTGCCCGCTCAATAAACTCCGCTGTGGATGTCCGCTTTAATGGAGTGCTTTCTGCCAACGAAGATTCACAAAAGACTTTAGTTGCAACTGCCTCAAATGCAAGATTTTCTGGTTTTACTCGAATGGCTGACAGTTGGGTTCTCGTGCGAATAAAAGACAACGATAAAGGAACTATGAATGATATTTATACAGTCGTTCAGATTTATGCTTGTGATGAAAAACTCTTTCAAGAGCAGGCTGCAAATTATATTCGTGAAATTGCAGGAAAGGTTCCAGATAGTGCAGATATGCAAAAAGCTGCCGAAATGGCGGACGAAATTGCAGCGAGTATAAAGCCAAGTGGCATTAAGGATTGATAAAGTTTAATGGGAGGCATGGATGAGGGGAGAAAATATAAAATACTTAAAAATTTTGTGCGCTGTTTTATTTATAGCACGCGTCTTTCCAAATGCCTCCTGTGAAACAGTTCCTCGCTGGCTTACACATACTAACTCTGAATTCCCCGATACGTTATATGTTAGGGCAGTGGGAACTGGTACTAATGAAAAAGCTGCAAGAAACGATGCCCTTTCGTCTATCTCTTTTTACTTTGACACAAAAACAGATGTGGTAACATCTTGCATAAAAGAACTTGGAGAGATTGAAAAAGATGGCGTAGTAAAGTCTATGGACACTGAAATATATAGACAATCGGTAAACGTTTCCTCTGCAGCAGACTTTTTTTGCGTTACCTTTACAGAAACCTATTACGATAAGGCAGGTGATAAGTTTAGCTGCCTTGCTTACATAAACAAAAGCGAAGCTGTTTCTATATATGCTTCGCGAGTTTCTTACTTTTTGGATTCTATTAGCGTGTATAAAAAGATTGCCGCTGCAGAAAAAGAACTGTTTTACAAGGCAGGGATTTTGCACAAAGAAGCCGTGCTCGCAAAATTGTGTGAGCAGTATATCCGAAACATAATAACACTTTCCCCTAAAGACGCTGAAAAATACAAAGATTCCCTTACAGAACTTTCCTTCATACAAGAAGAACAGAGCCAGCTAAAAAAGGATATGACTTTTGAAATCCTTATGACGCAAGACGAAAAAAAGTATGATGCCATTTTTACCACAGTGGCAAAGGTGCTTGAAGAACAGGGCTTTGTTTATTCTGTTAAGGAATCTAGCTACCGCATAATCGTTTCCCTTTCTTTTACAGAAGAAGAATACTCGGCGGGACCCTTCGTTCGTCCTTCCATAGAAATAATAACCGTCAATGATGAGGGAAAAAGCGTCTATTCATATTCAAAAGCATATCCGCGCACTGGGGCTAAAACAATGGATGCCGCGTATACTCGTGCGCTTTTTAAAATACAAAAAGATATTGAAGCCAATTTATTTTTAGAATACAGATAGGAGGATTCTATTATGAAAGCCAATCTTTTTAAATTTGTCGCAAAGGCATTTGTGCCTGCCGCTTTTTTGTTTTCACTTTTTGCCTGCGCCACAAACTCGCAGCAAGCTAATCAACTCTCTTTGGAAGAGTCTTGCAATAAAGCCGCTACGGAAATATGTGAAAAGGGAACCTCGAAAAACTCCCTTTCAGAAAGTTTTTCGAGGTTCCTGCGAGTTGTAAGTCGCTATAATAGCGCGACTTACAAC
>CAJOPO010000177.1 GCA_905236315.1 uncultured Treponema sp. | reverse complement strand
TTGCAATAAAGCAATTCTTTGTTCTGTCTAACTGTATTGCAGCAAGCATTTTATCTAATAGCTGACCTGCAGCACCAACAAAGGGACGACCTGTTTTATCTTCTTCCTCTCCAGGTCCTTCTCCTACAACTAAGACAACTGGATTACTTACTCCTTCTCCTGGCACTGTATTTGTTCTTGTATCTGCAAGTTTGCAATTATGACATTCAGAAATGCTTTTTTCTATGCTTTCAAGACTTTCAATGGGCTGCTGTATAGCATTAGTATTTTCCTTTGTTTTTTCTGTTGGTACAGTTTCAACTTCTTGCATTATATCATCTTTGAAGTTAGGTATTTCTTCATTAAAACTAGACGGCACATAGCCACATGCACAGCTTGCGGCTAATTTTAATAGTATGTATATGTTTTGTTTTTCTATAGCAGTCATTTTATTGATTTTCGGAATTTTAAGAAATGCATATTAGAAGCACTTAGTCATTAATATTACTTGGAAATTAGTTTTACAGTGTACTCCTAAAAAAACAGCGAAAAGGAGACTAGCGGATTGAATCCTAAGGATTACAAAAACACTCTGTTCGTGCTGCCTGAGTAAGTGGCAAATGTAAATAGTTACAATCACGAACAGCGTGTAGAGGGCTAGCCCTCGATTTTGTAATCGACAGATTCAATCCGCAGAGGCGACTGAAAGTTGTTTTTTTGTATGTATACGTTAAAAAACTGATTTCCGTGCTTACTCATTAATATTCTATTGTTTAGAAATTATTATTTATGATATGATAAAAATATGTATATAGTTTTATTTTATAATGTTTGTGCTATTCTATTTAGTGTAAAGGAGGTAATAGCGTGAAGATAGCAATGTTTACAGATGCATATACCCCGCGCGTAAATGGAGTAGCGGTGTCTGTTCAGTCTTATGCAGTTGAATTATGTCGTTTAGGACACTCTGTTTGTGTTGTATGTCCTGATTATATAGATAATCATACAGATACAGGAGGAGAACGTACTGTTTTTAAAACTTATAGGTATGAGCAGGGACATAAGGATTATGAAAATTTTACTGTATTGCGAATTCCTGCGGATAATATTATCTGGTCTAAAGAAGACCGCAATGCGAGAATGAATCAATGGTCTACAGTAAAACATCAAATGGATGAGTTTCACCCTGACGTAGTTCATGTTAATTCAGAATTTTTAATGGGCTGGTATGGGGTAACTTATGCTCGTCATAGGCATGTTGCATTAGTATTTACGTTTCATACTTTATGGGAATACTATCTTGAAAATTATGTGCATATAATACCCGCTCCTCTTATGCAAAAGATAGGACGTGATATAGTACGTTTTTATCTAAAGCGAGCAGATGAAATAATAGTTCCCACTCCAGATATACAAGATGTTGTAAAGCGATATCATATAGACCGACCTTCTGATATTTTGCCTACTGGTATACCAGAAAATGTTGTTGTATGTGATAAAGATAAACTAAACGAGTTTAAGCAAAAGTTTTATGAAGAAAAACCAGAATTAAAAGATAAAAAGATTTTGCTATATGTAGGGCGTGTTGTAAAAGAAAAAAATCTTGATTTTCTTTATGACGTATTAGAGCAAACGCTAAAAACTGTTCCTAATGCTGCCTTATTATTTGTTGGTGGTGGACCAGAACTTGAACCTTTGCAAGAAACAGCTTCTAAACTTCCTTATAAAGACAGTATATTCTTTACAGGCTATCGTCCTAGAGAGGAGTTAGTTTATTACTATCATTTATCTAGTATTTTTGCTTTTCCTAGTGTTACAGAAACACAGGGCCTTGTTACTGTAGAAGCTATGATGACAGGTCTTCCTGTTGTGGCTATTGGAGAGAGAGGAACAATAGATGTTATGCAGGGAGATAACGGTGGCTTTATGGTAAAAAATGATTTACAAGATTTTACTAATAGAGTTGTGCAGTTGCTTACTGATAGTGAACTACATCAAGCAAAAAGCAAAGAAGCTATGGAATGGTCAAGTAAGTGGTCAATGAGGACTTTAACACCTCAGCTTGTAGAACTATATAAAAAAGGTATAAGTTTATGTCAAGAGCATAGAAAAAATCATAACTGATTACGATTGAACTAGCTTATATAATTTGTTATTATGCCATTATATGAAAATAAAACAAAATATTATTATAAGTTTACTCGTGTTTCTTGCTTCTTATGCTTTTTGTGCCCCTAGAGGACGACAAGAATTAATAAAAGCAGGCAGTTGGATATATGATGCAATGACATCTATTTCTATGGAAAGCGGGCATACTAATTTTTCAGACCAAGCCCCACTTTCCATAGCGGAATTGCAATTATACTTAAAAGAAGTTGATTATGACTCATTAAGTCAAGCAGGCAAAAAGCAATATGACAGAATAATGGAATATTGTACGCAGAGTTCATGGTCTTTTGACGCTTCTATTTTTTCTTTGGGGCTTGAACCCTATATCAATCTAGAAGGGTATTATAAAACAGAAAGTTCTTTAGACTGGGTATATAATGAATACTTGCGTCCTGGTCTTATTGTAGTTCCTGTAACCTTTCAGGCAGGAGACTTTTTTACATTTTCTACAGACCTTGCTGCAAGGGAAAATAAAACAACTTCAAGAAAATCTGATAATTATACTAATATTCCTATAGCTGTAAAAGAATTAGATATTAATTTTCCTGATACAGGATATGCTAGTGCAGGTTTTATGTTCACAGATGATGCTGGTATGAATTTTCAACTTGGCATAGGCAATCAATCTATAGGCAGAAGCCTAACGGGTAGTGTTATATGGAGTGAATATATGACAGGCGCAAGTTATGCTAATATAGAAGTATTTTCTCCTAACATACGCTACAATATGAACGTAAGTGAGTTTAATGTAGATAAATATATGTATACGCACCGTATGGATGTACGTCTTTTTAAGAAGTTCCAGTTTACTGCTATGGAAGCCATGCTTGTAAACGCTCCTTTAGAACTACGTTTTTTAAATCCTTGGACTATATACCATGGAACTACAGCGTGGCGTGATTATGGCAGTGGAGACTCACATAATTGTGCTTATATGTGTTTTAAACTTACATATACACCTATAAAATATTTAAGGATTTATGGTTTATTTGCGCAAGACCAATATCAAACTCTTTCTGAACGCTATTATTATCCTAATGACACCACTCCAAATGCAATTTCCTTTCAGTTAGGTCTTGAAAGCTATGTACCCATAGGAAAAGGCTATCTACACACATGGCTTGAAGGTACATATACAGACCCCTACATGTATATAAAGCAAGATAAAGATTGGAGTTTAGTTCGCATATATACAGAATGTGTAAGTGATTCTGATGATTTTTATGAGTGGATAGGTTCTCCTTTTGGACCTGATACTATTGCGGGGCAATTAAATATTGGGTATGAAGTGCCTGGCGAATGGAGTCTTACGCTAAGCTATTTATTAAAAGCTGCGGGTGAATACTCTGGAACAAAAGTGTTTAATTATAGTACATGGGTTTATCCTGATAGCGATAATGAAGGTGGGGCTGCGTGGGCAAAAGAGCAACAATCTTGGTTAGCCCCTCATGGCACTGTAGAGTTTTTGCATAGATTATCATTAAAAGCCGTCTGGACTCCTTCTTCTATGAATTATTTAACCATTTATTCTATGCCTGCTTTTGTTGCAGCGTTTAATCATAATAATCAATCTGGAGTTAATACATTTGGCTTTGAAATTACTTTAGGGGCTTCTGTTGATTTATTAAGGATGTTCTAATGAAAAAAAAATTATTTTTATTTATTCGTGCGCTAACTTTAGTAGTTCCTCTAATCTTTATAGTCTTTCCTACCTTTGCACAAATTAGTACAGACCCATCTCACAGATTTTATAAAGATGCAGAAAGTTGGTATCTAAGAGGCATTATAGAAGCCCTACCTCCAATTCGCCCTTATCCTGTAAATGTTATAAAATCAATCTTAAACGAAGTAAAAGAGAAAGGAACAGATTCTGATATAAAAGACGCAGAGTATTATTGGAAACAGATTACAGATAAAAGTTGGTATGTAGCTTTAGATACTAGCTTTAATGCAAAAACTTCAAGTTCTGGAATGGAAC
>CAJOPO010000176.1 GCA_905236315.1 uncultured Treponema sp. | reverse complement strand
TGTTTTAATTCCTGCTATTACCAGGAATTAAAACTCGTCGGGTTCTCTAAAAAATCACCAAAGGTGAGTTTTTAGAGATACCCATATATGTATATTAAAAACTGATTTCCGTGTTTATAGCGGGTTTTCTATTGAATTTACAATGCTGTTTTTATATACTATATAATAATGTACACACGAGAAATACAGGAGTGTCCAACTTCCTTTGTAAAAAACAGAAAACCTGTCTTTGGTACTTTTAGAGGACCTTTTAATAGACTAGACATAAGGGGAGTAGAACGCACTTATGGCAATTTGCCATTACCAGTATTTATAACTAATCTCCGCATAAAGAGCCGTCTTTCTTTCTTTTTTGCAGATGGCGACTACATAGGGTGCATAGAGCTATTTGACGCAAAAGTTTTAGGTTATGCAGAGGTTATATTTTGGGATAAAAAAACAAAAAAACGCTTTATCTATCATACGGTAATGGGACCACGTCGCCGCTTTGTACCTCACAAATTAGATGTAGCCTCTACATCATGCTATAAAAAGGCTAGATATATACGCATAAGTTGGGATAGAAATCATGATAAGCTTTCTGTCATTTTTAATCTAAGGGGCGATTCTCATAGGCCTAGTGCAAACGCAGCCTTTGTGGCACATTTTTCTAATCCTAATAAGGCAGAAATTATATCTGTGTTACCTGCTCCCATTTTGCGCCGTTGTTCTGCAAAATATTACCTATCAGTTCCCCTTCATGGTGCTCTTACGGTGGTGCCTATAGGGCAGCAGATGAAGACTATGCCTGATAGCGATGGTCTTTGTTTTTTGGATATGAACCGCACTTATATGCGTTTTTTAACGCATGGGGAGTTTATTACAGGCATGGGGCAGGTAAATGATATTCCTCTTACATTTAGAATAGAAGCCACCTCTCATGATGCTGTAACACCTGAAAAATATAATGGAAATATACTATTTTATGATGGAAAAACAACTCCACTCCCCCCAGTGCTTATAACACATCCCTTTGGGATAATGGATAAGTGGGTTATTCAAGATACAGAAAATATGATAGATTTAACATTTACCCCGCTTTCTGATAATAAAAGCAATGTAAATGTTTTCTTTTTACGTTCCGAATACATTACTATATATGGAACTTATGACGGGGCACTGCTTACGGCAGAAGGTCAAAAACTTACTATCCGTTCCTTGCCTGGTCTTACAAAAAAATATGTAATACGATTGTAATTTAGGAGAAATGTAACAATATGGGAAGTACAGATAACAATAAAGGTAGTGTAAGATCATTTGCTCCAGGTACATTTGAAAAAACAAGACAAAATATAGGCCCTTTAAGTCCAGAAGAAGCGGCTTTAATGGCGCAAAAACTAGGGGGTGAAGTCCTACCTGAACGAGATAGACCTGCACCAGAAATAAAAAAAAATAAACCTATAAAGCGTTCTTCAGACCCCCCAAAGGCAACAGGGGTATCTGCTTCTGAAGCAACTTCAAAAAGTATTGCTGCTAGTGCAAAGGCTTCAGGAAGTTCCGCAGACGGTGGTGGCAAAAAAGTATCTGATGACTTACCTTTTGTAAATCCTCGTGATTTAAAGCTTATGAACAAACTTATGATGTCTGAAGAATATGAAATAAAGCAGGATTATGGTTTTCTTAACTTTATTTTTAATTTTTCTAATAAAGACAAGGTAAGCAAGAGTTTTTGCAAATACACATTAAAAAAATATGTAGACCATTTTGAAGCCTTTGTTACAACTATAAAAACGCTTATACAGTTGTGTCCTGAGTCATATAGAGCACTTATTGCAACAGAAATTGATATAAAATTTAAAGTAATGCGCAATATGGGCAAGTGGTCATCTCAAGAATTGCGTACTCTAGTAAATGACCTAAAAGAAAAAAGCAGTGATGTAACGGTTCCTATGCTAATTCCTTTTACAAGGGCAATGTACCGACCAATTATAACCGTATACTTTATTGGCGAACAGCAGGTTTCCTTACTTATAAAAGAAGTCTTTGATGACATAAGTGAATTACCAAATGTGGATAAAAAACGCGCACAAAATGCTGCAAAGCAAGCAACTACAGAATGGATATATATTTATGAGCAAATTGCAAAAGGAATGTATCCCCTACTTATGCGTATGTGCTCTACAGTTTATGTTGAATATCCAAAGTTCTTTTCAAATCAGTTAAATCAGATATTGTCTTTTTTGGGTATATCTAAGTTTGATATTTTGTTACCAGAAAAACGTCATAAGGTAAAGGTAGAAGAAGAAAACGAAGAAAAAGAAGACCAAAAAGAAGAAATAGGCAGAAGGGATGACATTGTAGATGCAGGGTTAAAACTTTTAGAACAGTTGTTCCCTAAAGCAGGATTTAGCAATCTTGAATCATACCCAGACCTTTTTCCATACTTTGACCCTATGTATAAGTTTCAAGAGG
This sequence comes from uncultured Treponema sp., assembly GCA_905236315.1. GTDB lineage: Bacteria > Spirochaetota > Spirochaetia > Treponematales > Treponemataceae > Treponema_D. Next base: position 1,773 of record CAJOPO010000176.1, on the reverse strand, counting down.
GCTTTAATATGTTAAGCCCGCAAAATCCATTGCAAGTGACTGTTGTTTTATTGAAGATTCTTGATGATTTATTCCATGGCTGTCGCAATATAAACTTTAATATACAAGGGGACGAAAAATTAGCTCCCTTGCCAGATAGTATGGCAAGCGTTATGTCTGATTGGAATTATTATATAGACGACCTTTTCTTTAAGGCCTATGGCGATGATTTACGTAGTTTTATGAGTTCCTTGTATTCCCAAAATGATTATGCTTCTACTCAGTATGGAAAGGAAACTATAAATAATATTTTGTGGGCTACAAAGATGTACTTTTTGCCACATTTTAAGTTTAATGCGCCTACTCTAACCCATCCTCGCAATATAAGTAAATGTAAGCCTCTTCATGCTCGCACAGATTATGTTCGTACTGTTTTAACGGCTTTAGGGGGGCGTATAGATAGTGCTGCAAATGGTAAAAAGCCAGTGCAGGGGCTTTCTAATCCATGGGAACGCTATAAGTTTGATATTCCAAATGTAGTTTCTAGGAGAATGGATGTCTTATTAGGTGCTAAACGTGATGATAATTCAACTGCTGCTAATAACGCAAATCTTGTAAAATATACTATGTGCATTATAGCGGTTCTTGATTGGTGGATAAACAATCCAGATAGCCCCGCTTATGCCACTGACCCAAATAGATTTTATCGCTGTGCAGCAGATGGAAGTCCTGAGTTTTCTGCAGAAATGCGCACAGACCAAAACCAGCTATTTACAGATGCTATAAAAAAGGCAATAGCCGCAAAGTCTGCTGCAAAATAGTTAAGGAGTATTACTTTATATTAAGTTTTTTAAGGGCGGGATTTAGCCGCCCTGTATTTATTTCTTATATCTTCCTAAACCCGTTCATTCCGTTTTCTAAAAGCACAGTCGCTATCTCTATCATCTCTTCTTTTGGAATCTTGCGTCCATCGGCAACCCACTGGCGATATAGGGTAAGGACGACCGTGCTGTAGGCGCGGACTATGTTCTGAATGTATACGTTTTTGTCATGCAGGTTTGTTGTCTGCTTGTGAGTATGCGCCGACACTTTCTTTTGCATTCCATCGCGGATATAGTCAAAACGGCTATCACAAGTAACACGCTTAAAAAAGTCATCTTGCGCTTCGTTGTACTCAAAGAAAGACCTCACTAGTTCGGGGAGGTCTTCTGTGTAGGTGAGGTTCTTTACTTTCTCTATGTATTCCGAACTATGCTCTCCTTGAATCTCGCGCAGAACATCGTCCGTTGTTTCGTAGTGCAGGTAAAAAGTGTTGCGGTTTATTCCCGCACGTTCAGCAATCGCCTTTACTGTTACCTTTTCATACGGCAATTCGCATACGAGCGACTTAAATGCCGCTCGTATTGCTTCTTTTGTGCGCACAACGCGCAGATCTTGCTTTGGCTCACTGATGTTTTTTCTTTGTGCCATACAATTACTCTCTTGTCGTAACTTGTAAAAATTCTTATTGTAGTTTAGCACAAATCCATGAAACTTTACAGCCCTTATCTCCTTACGGAAAGTGAGTTTTTAAGATAAACATATAAAAAACAGCTTCCAGTCGCCGTCTTTATGCAATTTTACCAGTTGCTTTAAGCCACTGAATTTCATCACGCATGGTTTCTTGGTAACTTCTAGTAGTGTAACCTAGTTCTCTCTTTGCCTTGCTTGAATCAAAGTCGTTGTTGCGAGCAAGGTTGTACACTGCAAAAGTTGTCATGAGGGGGCGTGTTCTCTTTTTCTTGGCCTGGTTTT